>CAYMNX010000376.1:0-5023 GCA_964391905.1 uncultured Rhizobiaceae bacterium | reverse complement strand
GGCACCGGCATCATCGCCGGCGGTCCGATGCGCGCGATCTTCGAGGCGCTCGGGGTTCAAGACGTGGTGGCGAAATCGGTCGGCACCTCCAACCCCCACAACATGATCAAGGCGACGTTTCAGGCGCTCGATCGCTCGGTCAGTCCGCGCGCGGTCGCGGCGCGCCGCGGCAAGAAGGTGAGTGACATCCTGCCGCGCCGCGAAGGCCAGGAAGCGCGGGAGTAAGCCATGGCGGACGAGAAACCAGCGAAGAAAGCGGCTGCGGAAAAGTCGTCGAAGGGCGAGAAGGCACCGAAGAAGGAAGCGGCGCCGAAGAAAGAAGCCGCGGCCAAGGCCGGTTCCGCGCCGGCAAAGGAAGGGGCCGCGAAGAGGAATGCCGCGACCGAGCCTGCGGCGGACGCGGCACCGGAGCCGAAGAAGGTCAAGCGCGCGAAGGCGCCGCAGCCGAAGCTCGGTCCGATCGAAGAGCGCCGGGCGGCGCTGGAGGCGGCGCGCGCCAAGGCGATGCCGGCGCCGGCATCGCCGCCGAAGAGCGGCAGGACCGTCAAGATCACCCAGATCGGCAGCCCGATCGGGCGTGAGGATTATCAGCTCGCAACCCTGAAAGGGCTTGGCCTCAACAGGCGGCATCGCTCGCGCGTTCTCGAGGATACGCCCGCGGTGCGCGGCATGATCGCGCGGGTGCACCATTTGGTGCGGGTGGAATCGGTCACATAACGGGCCTATGCTGGCCCGGTGGGTGGGATATGAAGCTCAACGAAATCTCGGATAATCACGGCGCTCATTACCGCGCCAAGCGGCGTGGCCGCGGCATCGGCTCGGGCAAGGGCAAGACCAGCGCCCGCGGCGGCAAGGGCCAGACAGCGCGCAGCGGCGTCGCGCTGAACGGCTTCGAGGGTGGTCAAACGCCGCTCCATCGCCGCTTGCCGAAGCGCGGTTTCAACAACACCGATTTCCAGCAGGAATTCTCGATCGTCAATTTGGGCCGCCTGCAAGTGGCGCTCGATGCCGGCCGGTTGCAGGCCGGCGCCACGGTCAATGGCGAAGCCTTGATCGCTGCGGGCGTGTTGCGCCGCGTTCGCGACGGCGTGCGGCTCCTGGCCAAGGGCGAACTCAAAGCGCCGTTGACCATTGAGGTGGCGGGCGCCTCGAAAGCAGCGGTCGAGGCGGTGGAGAAGCTCGGGGGCAAGGTGATCGTTGCGGCCCCGAAGGCGGCCGCTCCCGCTTCATGAGGAGACGCTAAATGGCGTCAGCTGCCGAACAACTCGCCGCCAGCATCAATTTTTCCGCTTTTGCCAAGGCGACCGAGCTCAAGAACCGGATCTGGTTCACTCTCGGCGCGCTGGTGATCTACCGGCTCGGCACCTACATCCCGTTACCCGGGATCGATCCGCAGGTGCTCCAAGAGATCTTCGCGCGCAATTCCGGCGGCATTCTCGGCATGGTCGACATGTTCTCGGGCGGCGCGCTCGGGCGCATGACGATCTTCGCGCTCAACATCATGCCCTATATCTCGGCCTCGATCATCGTGCAGCTCTTGACTGCAGTCTCGCCGCAGCTCGAGGCGCTCAAGAAAGAGGGCGAGAGCGGGCGCAAGAAGCTCAATCAATATACGCGCTATGGCACGGTGTTCCTCGCTGCGATCCAGGCTTATGGCATCGCCGTCGGCATCGAAGGACTGCGCGGGTCGTCGGGCCTTGCCGTGACCGATCCCGGCCTCTTCTTCCGCATCACCTCGGTGATCACCTTGACGGGGGGCACCGTCTTCCTGATGTGGCTCGGCGAGCAAATCACCGCACGCGGCGTCGGCAACGGTATTTCGCTGATCATCTTCTCCGGGATCGTCGCGCGCATGCCAACTGCTCTGGCCGGGGTTTTGGAATTGAGCCGCACCGGCGCGCTCTCGCCCTTCTTCCTCATCGCCTTCATCCTCGGCGCCATCGCCGTCATCACCTTCATCGTCTTCATGGAGCGGGCGCAGCGTCGCATCCTGGTGCAGTACCCGAAACGCCAGGTCGGCAACAAAATGTTCGGCGGCGAGGCCTCGCATCTGCCCTTGAAGCTCAACACGTCGGGCGTGATCCCGCCGATCTTCGCCTCCTCGCTGCTGCTGCTGCCGGCGACGCTCGCGGGCTTCAGTTCCAACTCGACCGGCGTGTTGGCCGAGATCGCAGCCTGGATGGGCCATGGCCATCCCGCCTATATCGCGCTCTATGTCGGCCTCATCATTTTCTTCTGTTTCTTCTACACCGCGATCGTCTTCAATCCGGTGGAGACGGCGGACAATCTGAAGAAATACGGCGGCTTCGTGCCGGGGATCCGGCCGGGCAAGAACACGGCGGATCACCTTGATTATGTGCTGACGCGCTTGACCGTGGTCGGGTCGCTCTATCTCGCCGCCGTCTGCGTCCTGCCCGAAATCCTAGTATCGGAATACTCGCTGCCCTTCTACTTCGGCGGCACCAGCCTCTTGATCGTGGTCAGCGTCACCATGGATACGGTGGCGCAGATTCACTCGCACTTGCTGGCCCATCAATACGAAGGACTGATCAAGAAGTCCAAACTGCGCGGGAGACGGGGTTGAACATCCTTCTGCTCGGCCCCCCGGGGGCCGGGAAGGGAACCCAAGCGAAGCGCCTCGAAGAGCGCTACGGCTTGGTCCAATTATCGACCGGCGACATGCTGCGCGCGGAGCGCGCGTCGGGGAGCGACCTGGGCAAAAAGGTCCAGGCGATCATGGATGCCGGCAAGCTCGTCTCCGACGACATCATGATCGCGCTGATTGCGCAGCGGATCGCGGCGCTCAAAGGTAAGGGCTTCATTCTCGACGGCTTTCCCCGCACCGTGCCCCAAGCCGCGGCGCTCGATGAGATGCTGAAGAAGAACGGCATCCGTATCGACGATGTGATCGAATTGACCGTCGATGAGGACGCCCTGGTCGACCGGATCTCGGGACGGTTCAGCTGCAAGAATTGCGGTGCCTCCTATCACGACCGTTACCACCGGCCGAAGGTGGAGGGGACCTGCGACATCTGCGGCAGCCATGACTTCATCCACCGTCCCGACGACAAGGCCGAGACGGTCAAGGCCCGCCTCGCCGCCTATCGCGAGCAGACCGCGCCGATTCTGCCCTACTATCAAAGCAAAGGAGTGTTGCACTCTGTCGATGGCATGGCCGATATCGACGCCGTTACGCGACAGATTGAAGCAATTCTAAAGAAGTCCAAAGGTTGACTTCCGTGCAGGGATTCATATATAAGGCCCCTTCGGCCAACCGGGGCGTCTGGTCACCGTCCGAAACCGACAATCGAACTTGAGGAGAAGCGCAGGTGGCGCGCATTGCCGGCGTCAATATTCCTAATCAAAAGCGGGTTCCTATCGGCCTCACCTATATTCATGGGATTGGCCGTGCTTCCGCGGAAAAAATTTGCAGCAAGCTCGGGATTCCCCAGTCCCGTCGCGTCCACGAGCTGACGGATGACGAGGTCTTGCGTATCCGCGAGGCGATCGATCGCGAATACCAGGTCGAAGGCGATCTGCGCCGCACCGTCGCCATGAACATCAAGCGGCTGATGGATCTTGGCTGCTATCGCGGTCTCCGGCATCGCAAGGGTTTGCCGGTGCGCGGCCAGCGCACGCATACCAATGCGCGCACGCGCAAGGGTCCGGCGCGGCCGATCGCAGGCAAGAAGATCGCGACCAAATAGATGTCGGCGATCCGGACGCTTTAGGACGAGGGTTCAAAAATGGCGACAACAACAAAGCCTGGCACAGCCGCGCGCGTCCGCCGCCGCGAGCGCAAGAACATCACGTCGGGGGTGGCGCATGTGAATGCCACCTTCAACAATACGATGATCACCATTACCGACGCTCAAGGCAACACGATTGCGTGGTCGTCCTCGGGCACGATGGGTTTCAAGGGCTCGCGCAAATCGACACCCTATGCCGCGCAGGTCGCGGCCGAGGATGCCGGCCGCAAGGCGATGGAACATGGCATGCGCACGCTCGAGATCGAGGTCAAGGGACCCGGCTCGGGCCGGGAATCGGCCCTCAGAGCATTGCAGACGGTTGGGTTTTCGGTGACTTCGATTCGCGATGTGACCACCATCCCGCATAACGGCTGCCGCCCGCCCAAGCGGCGTCGCGTCTAGTTCGGTAAGCACATCTGGCGCTCGCGGCGGGCCACAAAGGCCGCCGCGCGCCATGAAATGAAAGACATGAGGTTCGGCTCGTGACGCAAATCCAGAAAAATTGGCAGGAATTGAAGAAGCCCGGCCAGCTTGTCGTGCAGCCGGGCGACGACCCGGCGCGGATCGCGACGGTGGTCGCAGAGCCGCTGGAGCGCGGCTTCGGCTTGACGCTCGGCAATGCGCTCCGCCGCGTGCTGCTCTCATCGCTGCAAGGGGCGGCGATCACCTCGGTGCAGATCGAAGGCGTGCTGCACGAGTTCTCCTCGCTCCCAGGCGTGCTCGAGGACATTACCGACATCGTCCTCAACATCAAGGGCATCGGGTTGCGCCTCCACGGCGAAGGGCCGAAGCGCATGCGCTTGCGCGCGAACGGTCCGGGCGAGGTGCGCGCCAGCGCGATCGAGTTGCCGCACGATATCGAGATCATGAATCCCGATCATCTCATTTGCACGCTCGACAGAGGGGCGAAGCTGGCAATGGAGTTCTCGGTCGATACCGGTAAGGGCTACCGTCCGGCGACCGACAACCGGCCCGAGGACGCGCCGATCGGCCTCATTCCGGTCGATGCGCTCTTCAGCCCGGTGCGCAAGGTTAGCTACAAGGTCGAGAATACCCGCGTCGGCCAGCGCACCGACTACGACAAGCTGTCGATGGCGATCGAGACCAACGGCGCCGTATCGCCGGAAGATGCAGTCGCGCTTGCGGCGCGCATCCTCCAGGATCAGCTGCAGCTCTTCATCAATTTCGAGGAGCCGCGCGCGGCCTCGGAAGAGGAGCGGCCGTCGGAGCTGCCCTTCAACAAAAATCTCCTGCGCAAGGTCGACGAGCTCGAG
>CAYMNX010000375.1:0-5738 GCA_964391905.1 uncultured Rhizobiaceae bacterium | reverse complement strand
ACCGGCAGCAATCCGTCATTCCGATGAGGAGGGCGGCGGTATCGGCGATCCGAGGGCGTGGGCTACCTAGGCTAAATAGCACGCAGCGGCACCGATGTCATAGGCGACGGTAAGTTGAGCATTTGATCCAGCGCTGGTGGGTGCACCAGGACTCGAACCTGGGACCCGCTGATTAAGAGTCAGCTGCTCTACCAACTGAGCTATGCACCCGCCGCATGTCTTCGCTTGGCGCGAAGACCGACGCCACCAGAGTGGCGGGGCTTATAACAAGGTCTTACGGAATTGTCGAGCGGCGGGAGGGTCCCCGCAGCAGAGCCGCGCCTATTCGTCGCCGCCACGGCCGACGCGAACATCGCGATGCACATAGACGCACATCATGAGGCCGAAGCCGAACATTACGGTCAGCATTGCCGTGCCGCCATAGGAGATGAGCGGCAGCGGCACGCCCACCACCGGGATGAGCCCCATCACCATGGCGATGTTGATGAACACATAGAGGAACACGTTGATGGTGATGCCCAGGGCCAGAAGGCGGCCGAAATGGCTGCGGCTGCGGAACGCGATCGCGAAGCCATAGACGAACACCAGCGTATAGAGGCCCAACAGGACCAAGCCGCCGACCAGCCCCATCTCCTCGGCGAGCATCGTGAAGATGAAATCGGTTTGCCGTTCCGGGAGGAAGCTCAGATGAGCCTGACTCCCCATCATGAAGCCCTTGCCGAAGAGCCCGCCCGAGCCGATCGCGATCTTCGACTGGAGGCTGTGATAACCGGCGCCGAGGGGATCGTTCTCGGGATCGAGGAAGGTGTAGATCCGGTTCTTCTGATATTCCTTCAGAAAGCGCCAGGCGAGCGGCACGATGCTCGCGCCGCCCACGAAAACGATCGCGAATTTCCACCAGCGCACGCCGACGAGGAAGAAGATCGCGCCACCCGTAAGCACCAGCATCATGGCGGTGCCGAGATCTGGCTGCTTCAAAACCAGCGCTGCCGGAATGAGAATGAGAAGGACCGGCAGGATGAGCCGCGAGGGACGCCCTACCTCCTCCGGCGTCAGCGCGCTGAAGTAGCGCGCGAGCACCAGAACCAAGCCGATCTTCATGAATTCGGACGGTTGCACCTGAATCACGCCGAGATCGCTCCAGCGCTGCGCGCCCATGCCGACGGCGCCGCGCACCTCGACCGCAACGAGGAGCACGAAGGAAATGGCATAGAAAGCATAGGCAGAGCGCAGCCAAAAGCGCAGATCGACCATCGCCACCATCATCATTACCATGACGGCGACGACAAAGCGCACCATCTGCTTGCTCGCCCACGGATCCCAATGGCCGTTGGCGGCCGAGTAGAGCATGGCAAAGCCGATGCTCGCGATGCAGCCGAGCAGGAGCAGGAGGCCCCAATTGATGCCGAGAAGCTTGCCGGCGATTTTCTGCCGCGGCTCTTCGGAATCGAAGGTCGAATACATGCGTCAGCCTTGCGCCAAAGTGGTGGGGGCGCCGAAAGGCTGATCCGGCACGCGCCGGGCCGGGTCGCGTTTTTGTGCCTCGAGCAGCACCTCGCTTGCGATCGGCGCGGCGACCGCGCCGCCTTCGCCGCCGGTCGCGCCACCATGCTCCACCACGACGGCGCAAACATAGCGCGGCGCCGATACCGGCGCGAAGCCGACGAAGAGAGCGTGATCGCGATCTTTCCACGGCACGCTGGCCCCGGTGAGATGACCGTGTTGGCGCTCGGCCTCGCTGTAATGATGGACCTGCGCCGTGCCGGTCTTGCCGCCCATGATCATCGCCGGATCCTTGATCCGCGCGCCATAGGCTGTGCCGTGCGGTTCGTTGACCACCGCGATCATGCCATCGAGGATCGCATTGAGATGCGCCGGCTGAAGGCCAAGCGGCGCGAAATCGGGATCGACCGCGGTCGCCACCGGGCTGTTCGCCGTCATCACACCCTGTTTTCTTGCCAAGCGTGGCATCACGGCGCGCGCGGTCACCAACCGCGCCGTATAGGTCGCGAGTTGCAGGGGCGTTACAGAAACGAAGCTCTGGCCGATGCCGCAGCTGATGGTCTCGCCGCGCTGCCAGGGGACGCCGGTCGTCGCCATCTTCCAAGCGCGCGTTGGGATGAGGCCCGCCTTCTCGCCGGGGATATCGATGTTGAGAGCGACGCCGAGGCCCATGTGATTGGCCATTTGCGCGATCTTGTCGATGCCGAGCAGATCGGCGCAATGGTAGAAAAAGACGTCGCAGGATTCACGGATCGCGCGGCGCAGGGAGATGTTGCCGTGACCGCCCTTCTTCCAGCAATGCCAGACGGAATTACCGAGCGAGAAGGTTCCGGGGCAGAAGAATTCCGTTTCTGGCGTGATTGCATTGGCCTCGAGCGCCGTGAGAGCGACGAGCGGCTTGAAGGTCGAGCCGGGCGAATAGACGCCGCTGATCGTCTTGTTGTTGAGCGGATTCTCGGGATCGGCGACGAGTTTCTGCCACGCGGCGGGGCTAAGCCCGGCGGAGAAAGCGCCCGGATCGTAGCTCGGCGTCGATGCGAGCACGAGCACCTCGCCCGTCCAGGCATCGATCAGGACGCAGGACGCGCTCCCTTGCGCCATGCAACGTTTGACCGCGAGATCCTGGAGCGCCATGTCGATGGTCAGCGCGATATCCTGCCCCGGCATGCCGTCATCGCGCGCCAACTCGCGCACCACGCGACCGAAGGCGTTGACTTCGACCTGGCTGGTGCCTGCCGTGCCGCGCAGCTCGAGGTCGAACGTCTTCTCGATACCGCTTTTACCGATACGGAAATCCGGCAATTCGAGCAACGGATCATCGCCGTTCAGCTCCTTCTCCGAGACGGCCGCGACATAGCCGACGAGATGCGCCGCGGTCTCGCGGAAGGGGTAATAGCGCGTCAGCGCCTGCTCGATCGACACGCCGGGCAATTCGAGCGTGTTGACCTCGATGCGCGCCATCTCTTCCCAGGTCAGGTCTTCATGGATCGCGATCGGGACGAAGCTCAGCTTGGTGCGGATATCACGCGCGACGCGACGTCGATCGGCATCCGTCACCGGAACCAAGCTCGCGACCGCGTCGAGGGTCGCTTGGATGTCTCCGGTCTGTTCCGGCACCAGCACGACGCGATATGTCTGCCGGTTAAGCGCCAGTGGCACGCCGAAACGGTCGAGCACGCGACCGCGCGGCGGCGCCAAGAGCCGGATATTGATACGGTTCTCGTCGGCCTGCATCGCATAGCGGTCGGCCTGGACGACTTGAAGATAATACATCCGGCCCGCGAGCACGCCGAGGAGCCCGAGCTGGCCACCGGCGAGGAGGATGGCGCGGCGGGTCAGAAGCTTGCTGCGATCCTTGTCCCTATTCATGTTCATGCCCGCAACAAGAAGGCGCGATGCGCCGCGGCGAGGACATAGCTGCCGACAGGATAGCACGCCACGGTCAAAACCGCTTGGAAGACAAAGGGTCGCAAGCCGAGCAAGCCGCCGTGAAGCAGGCTCACCGCCGCCCAAAGAAACGCGAAATTACCCGCGGTCACCGCGAGGAAGCCGAGCCACAGAACGGGAAAAGTGCGGTTGACGAAGAACCGACGCTGGCTCAACACCGCGGTCCGAACGATCAGCAAGGTAAGCGCCGAGAGGCCGACATAGGGCGTGCCGTTGAGCAAATCGAGCAAGAGGCCGACCGCGAAAATCGCGCTCAAGGGCATGAGGTCGGGACGGTAAACCGTCCAATGGAACACCGCCATCAAGGCGAGCGCGGGCGCGACCACGGCGAAGCCGGGCAAGTTCAGCGGCACGACCGAGATGAGCGCGAAGAGCAAGGTCATCAAGAAGGGGACAACCCGCGCGACGAGGCCTGAGCCAACATCACGAGGGAGCGCGAATGGCATGATCTACCTTGCCGTGTCGACGGATTTGCCGCGCCCGGCCCGCGGCGGTGGCGGCGCCAAGCTTTGCGGCAACACGCCGGAAAGGCCGAAATCGACAATGCGCACGAGCTCGAGCCGCGCGAGCTCGGCATAGGGCTCGACCCGGATCACACCGCCGGCGACCGAGGAGACGACGCCGACTGGCAGGCCTGGCGGGAATACCCCGCCGGCGCCGCCCGTGACGATGCGTTGGCCGACACGGGGCTCAGCTTTGGTCGGAAGGTAGACGAGCCGCGGCTCTTCGGAATTGTCGCCATCGAGCACGGCGCGATCATGCGTATCCTCAAGCTCGACGGGGATATGGGAATTGAGATCGGTCAGCAGGAGAACCCGGGCGGTGCGCGCGCCAACCTCGGCCACGCGGCCGACGAGTCCCTCGCCCGTTATGGCAGCTTGGCCGCGCTGGACCCCATCGTTGCGGCCGACATTCACCAGGACATTGCGGGCAAAGGCTCCCCCCGAGTCGGCAATGACGCGGCCCGAAACCGAGCTGACCTCGTTCTGCGGCATGAGCTTCACGAGCTGGCGCAGCTCCGCATTCTCTGCCGCCAGGCGGCGCGCAACTTCCTGCCATTGCAACAGCCGCGCATTCTCCTCGCGCAACTCGGCATTCTCGCTATTGACTTTGATCGCATCGGAGATCGCCCGGAAGCCGCCCGCGACAGTGGCAAAAGGTTGGCTTACCGCTTGAAGAAGCGGCGCAATCCGGTCCGCGACCGCGACACGCAATCCGTCGTAAAGCAGCGCGTCGGTCTTGCCGAAGACGACCAGCATGATCGACACGAAGATGAGAAAGGGAAGCGTCAGTCGTTGCGCCACCGCTTTGACTGGAACCGAAATCCGCATCAGGGTTGCTCACGCGTTTCCGATAAAGGAAGCCCAGCGAATTTTATCGCTCTCGCGGCGGATTGGGCGGAAAATCGCATAAAATTCGCGGCGAATTGCGTGTTCGTTAAGCTTACCTCCCCGGTTAAGGGGAGAGCGCGATCGCAACGCGGCTTCACCTTTCCCCCGGAACTGTAACCCTCAATACATGCTGATGAGAACGCTCTTCAAAGTCTTCATCTCTTCAAGCGCGCGGCCGGTGCCGAGCGCGACGCAGGAAAGCGGATCGTCCGCGATCGAGACCGGCAAGCCGGTCGCATGGCGCAGCACATAATCGAGATTGCCGAGGAGCGCGCCGCCGCCGGTGAGGACGATGCCCTTATCGACGATGTCGGCGGCAAGCTCGGGTGCGGTGTGCTCGAGCGCGACCTTGACCGCCTCGACGATGGCGCCGACCGGCTCGGCCAAGCTCTCGGCGATCTGTCGCTCGCTGATCACGATCTCTTTCGGCACGCCATTCATCAGATCGCGGCCCTTAATCTCCATGACGCGGCCCTCGCCCTCTTCCGGCATGCAGGCCGAGCCGATTTCCTTCTTGATCCGCTCGGCCGAGCTCTCGCCGACGAGGAGGTTATGGTTGCGGCGGATATAGGCGATGATCGCCTCGTCCATCTTGTCGCCGCCGACCCGGACCGAGCGCGAATAGACAATGCCGCCGAGCGATAGCACCGCCACCTCGGTGGTGCCGCCGCCGATATCGACCACCATCGAGCCGGTCGGCTCGGTGACAGGAAGGCCCGCGCCGATCGCCGCTGCCATCGGCTCTTCGATGAGGAAGACGCGGCGCGCGCCGGCGCTTTCCGCTGATTCCTGAATGGCGCGGCGCTCGACCCCGGGCGAGCCCCACCGCACGCAGACGAAGATCTGCGGAATGGCGCACCGGCGGCCGGTATTCACCGTGCGGTTGTACTGCTTGAT
>CAYMNX010000374.1:0-26637 GCA_964391905.1 uncultured Rhizobiaceae bacterium | reverse complement strand
GTTCTCACCCATCGTCTTGCCGTTGACGGTCAGCGCATCGCGATGAATGAGCGAGCCGAGCGCGCGGATCACTGCCGGGAGCCCGCCGGCATAGTAGAAATCCTCCATCAGGAAGCGGCCATGCGGCATGAGGTCGACGAGGAGCGGCAGATCGTGGCCGAGCTTGTCGAAGTCGTCGAGCGTGAGCGGAACTCCGACGCGGCCGGCGATCGCGAGCAGATGCACGATCGCATTGGTCGAGCCGCCGATCGCGGCGTTGACGCGGATCGCATTCTCGAAGGCCTCTCGCGTCAGGATTTTCGACATCTTGAGATCCTCGCGCACCATCTCGACGATGCGGCGCCCTGCCATATGCGCCAGTACATAGCGGCGCGCATCGACCGCCGGGATCGCGGCGTTCGTCGGCATTCCCATGCCGAGCGCCTCGACCATGCTCGCCATGGTCGAAGCCGTGCCCATGGTCATGCAATGGCCGGCCGAGCGCGAGAGGCAGGATTCGGCCTCCATGAAGGCCGCCAATTCCATCTTGCCGGCGCGCACATCCTCGCTCATCGACCAGACGGCGGTGCCCGAGCCGATGGTCTTGCCCTGGAAATAGCCGTTGAGCATCGGCCCGCCCGAGACGACGATGGCCGGGAGATCGCAACTCGCCGCGCCCATCATCAAGGCGGGCGTCGTCTTGTCGCAGCCGACCAGCAGCACGAGCCCGTCGAGCGGATTGGCCCGGATCGATTCCTCGACATCCATGCTGGCGAGATTGCGATAAAGCATGGTAGTCGGGCGCATCAGCGTCTCGCCGAGGCTCATCACCGGAAATTCGAGCGGGAAGCCGCCCATCTCATAGACGCCGCGCTTCACATGTTCGGCGATCTTGCGGAAATGGGCGTTGCAGGGCGTCAGCTCCGACCAGGTATTGCAAATCCCGATCACCGGCCGCCCGTCGAAAAGATGAGAGGGTAGGCCCTGATTGCGCATCCAGGCGCGGTGATTGAAGCCGTCGCGGTCCTGATGGCCGAACCAGGCGCTGCTGCGAAAAGCTGGTTTTTTGATGTCGTCCGGCATGGGTGCTCCTCCTCTGCGCGACGAATAGTAGAGCGATTTGAGCGCGGGCGGAAATCGAGCTGGACACTTCCGAAACACCGCAAGAGCACCAACATTTCTGAAGAGCGGCGAAAGGAGACCCCCATGGCATCACGACAGATCAGTAAAGCGGAATGGCGCGGCTATTGCGAGACGCTGACGCGCGCTTTGATCGGCAAGCAGGCCGAAATCGAGGTCGCCGCGCTCTCCATCGGCGATCAGATCGAGGCGGAATGGTTGCCGATGCTTGGCATCGCCTATGACCAGAAGAACAATTTGATCGAGATCGCGGTCGGCGGGATCGATAACCTGATCCACGAGCCGTGCGAGTTCTATATCGAGGAGGGCCCGACGGGCGTCTCGAGCATCGAAATTATCGACAGCGAGGGAGAGCGGCAGATCGTCAAGCTGCGCGATCCGCTCGCCCTGCCATCACCATCCGGCGCGCGCTAAGGAGTCGGCTCCGGCAGCGACGGACACCAGCCTTCGCTCGAGCTTGCGTCGCGGGAAGCATCAAGATCGGCTCCGCAATCGTTGTGCGCGGATCCTTAGCGGTGCTGCGATTTCCGGCCGCGCGGCCGCGTCGACGGCGATGAACCTTCGGCCTTGTGCGGCTGCTCGGGAGCGAGCTGCGGCGGTGCCTCTGCCGCCTGCTGCGCCGATTGAATGAGCGCGTCGCAATTGTTGTTCTCGCCCAATCCGAGCTGAACCGTCGCAAGCAATCCGGTGATGACGGCGAGCCCCGCTTTCATCCCGAGCCGACCCGGATCGGGGATGATCGTCGGACTCTTTAAAGCGCCGGTGATCTTGATGGGAGCATGCAAAGCGAGAATGCTGAAATGCTTGGGCTGCTGCTCAATCTGGTAATCGACCGTGTTGTTGCGAAAATCGACATGGCCGCGACCGAGAATATTCGCCTCGTTCGTGTCGAACACCAGCGCACGAGTCTGGAGCACGCCTTGCTCAAGGGCGAAATCGCTGACCATGCAGCGGACCGCCGTCTTGTCGGGGAGGCCCAAGGCCGAGAGCAGCGACTTGCCGAAATCGAGTCCGGCCAAATTGACGAGAAGCGCGCTGACATTGCCGCCACCCATGAAGAGCTTCACGCCGCCATTGCCATTGGCGAGCATCGCCGCCGGCGAATTACCACGGGCATCGATTTCGGCGCGACCGCCGATGACGCCAATACCCTCGAACCGCTTGGTCGCCTGGATCAAGCGCTGAAAATCGATCTGGCGGAAATCGATCGAAGCTTTGGCCGCGATCGGATTCTGCTGCGCGTCGAGCAGCAGCGATGAGGCGATGCCGCCATGCCCGATGCCGAAATTGAGCGGCTGCAGGACGAGCTTGCCGTTGTCGAGGTTGAGATTGGCTTCGATATTGTCGAGCGGCACCGAGTTCGCCTCGATATGGTCGCCCTTGAAGTGGACGCGAAAATCGGCGCTGCGCAGCTTCGCGAAATTGAAGGGTTCGTCGGGGAGGAGAGTGGGGCTCGCTTCGCGTTGCGCGAGTTGAGCCCTGTGCTCGGGCGCCTGTTTCGGCGTGCCCGGCTTATCGGGCGAGGTGCCGAGGAAACCGCCGAGGTCGCTGAGCAAGACCTTGCGCGACCGGAGCTCTGCCGTGATCAGCGGCCGGTCGCGGCCGCGATCGACATCGAAGTCCCCGGTGAGATCGCTCTGCCCCACCGTGCCGGCAAAATCACTGAGCTTGATGTGGGTGCGGCTGTAATCGATATGGCCGCGTATCGTATAGGGAGGCGTCTCGGCAAGTGGAATGCCGAGGACCGGATAGAGCCGCGCCAGATCCGGCCCCGCGAGCTCCATCTGCAAATTGGCTCCGGCCAATTGCGCCGCATCGGTGACAGTTCCCTTGACAGCGATCCGCGTGGCGCCATTCGTCGCGACGAGATCGACCGGGTAAGGCTTCTTCGGATCGCGCAACGAGAGGATCGAGCCGCCCGTGAAATTGCCCTTGAAAGGCCTCCCCGCATAGGTCCCCTGCGCGCTTGCGACGAGGCGCGGCTCGCCGTCCCCCTTTGGCTGCTCCGTCCGGACCTTCAGCGCCAGGTTGACCTTCAACTTCGGATCGTTGATGTGGAAATTGCCATCCGTCACGATGAGCGCGCCGACGCGCACCGAACGCGAGGAGCCGGACGAGCCGCCGCCGGAGAGGTTGAAGGCCCAATTGCGCTCGCCATTGGAGCTGGTGCGCAAGTCGCCCTCTGGATGCTCGATCGTGACCTCACGCAGCACGATGTCGTGGCCCATGCTTCTGAGCAGCGGTCCGGCTGCGACGCGAACGCTCAATCGTCCGATGGTTCCCATTCGCCCCCCGTCATCTGGGAAATCGGGGGGATTGGCGATGGTAATGCCATCAAGCACCAGAAGCGGGCTTCCGGTAATGATGTCATGAACATCGAAGCGGGCGATGGTCACGGGGCGGTCGAGCTGCCGAGAGATCACGCGCGTCAGCAAGGGAATGAACCAGTTCCAATTCCAGACGAATGCCAGCGCCGCGATCGCGAGCACGCCGATCCCGACGCCGGTTAGAAACGGGTGTTGTCGCAGCTTCATCGCAATCCGCTGCCTCGCTGCATCTGCGAAACCCGGGAGTGATGATAAGGCGCTGGAGCGCAGCCAAGGCGCGAAAGCAAAAATGAACTGCTCCAGAAACGGCACGCCACGCGGGCAGTTCCTTGCGACGAGGGGCCGGTCCTCAACGGACACCACCGCGACCTCGCCGCGCTGGCGGCGCCGAACTCGACCGGAACGCGATCTTCCTTGAACGGGAGCGGATCGGCACCCCCGCGTGTCGAGACAAAGCTCGGGAAATTCCGCGCGGCCCTTTAAATTTTGCGCGGGAATTTTGCGCCCGCCCCTTCCAGGCAGGGATGGATGCGCCTAGTTATTAGTGAAGGGTATGTGAAGCCCAGGGAGCCCAAGGAGAGAGCCGCGAGGGAGGACGACATGGGTCGATATCGCTGTTATTTCGTCGGTTCCAACGGCCAGCTCGTCGCCGCCGAGACCATCATCAGCGAGAGCGATCACGAGGCCAGGGCGAAGGCCGACGAGATCTTCACGAGAAAGGTCTACGCCACCGGCTACGATTTGCATCTCGGCGACCGGCTGGTGGGCACGCAGGAAGTGAAGGCGTCTTAAACGCCGCTCCGCCAGCCGAGCGGCTTCGGGCTCAGACGACGGGCGTTAAAAGCGGCTTGGCGGCGAAATGCGCCTTCAGATTGTCGATCATGAGCTGACCCATCGCCATCCGGGTCGCGTGGGTTGCGCTCGCCAAATGCGGCAATAGCACGACGTTCTCCAGCGGCAGGAGCGCCGCCGGCACACGCGGCTCGTCCTCATAGACATCGAGTCCGGCGGCACCGAGCTTGCCGTCGCGCAGGGCCGCAATGAGCGCGCTCTCATCGACCACGGTGCCGCGCGCGATGTTGATGAGCACGCCTTCGGGCCCCAAAGCTTCGAGTACCGCGATGTCGACGAGATGGCGGGTTGCCGGCCCGCCTGGACAGGTCAGCATCAGATAATCACTTTCACGCGCCATGGCCTGAAGATCGTCGAAGAATGGGTAATCGCAGTCGCTCTGGCGATGTCGGCCGAAATAGGCGATGCGCATGCCAAAGGCTTCGGCGCGCTTGGCCACGGCCTTTCCGATCCGCCCCAGACCGACGATCCCGATGGTCGCGCCCCCTATTTTCGTCGCCAGCGGAAAGCCTCCCTTGAGCCAGCGCCCGTCACGCACGAAGCGATCCGCGACGACGATCCGCCGCGCAACGGCGAGGACGAGCGCCATGCCAATATCGGCGACGCAGTCGGTGAGCACATCCGGCGCATTGGTCACGCGAATACCGCGCGCTTTTGCGGCGGCGAGATCGATATGATCGGTGCCAACGCTCATGGTCGCGATGATCTCGAGCCGCGGCAAGGCGTTTATCAGCTCGGCTCTCACGGGATAGCCGGTGAAGCTCGCAAAGCCGCGGATTTCGTCTTTGATAGGCGCGAGAAAAGCGAGCGGATCCTTGGCCTGCCAAAGATGATGAAGCGTGAATGCTGCATCGAGTCCTTGCATCACCCTGTCGTATAAACGCGGCGCAACGACGATGTCTGGCCTCATGTATTCTCTTTAGACCTCGCGCTAACGATCTGCAATTATTGACGATCGATGCTGAAAAGAACTTATCCACAACTTTTCTCGCGCGGCAATTGCCCGCGCCCATGAGCCCCCAGTAGATTAACGCGAGCCCGGAGGCAAATAAAAATGACCGAGACGGTGAGGCGCGGTTCGGCGACCGATTCCGTCATTGTTATCGGCCGTACGGCACTGCCTGTGATTACGCCCGATTCGACCGTTGCGAGCGGCTTCGCGGCGATGCTGGCTGCGAGCATCCGTACCATGCGTAGTACGACCCAACACAGCGAGCCGGGACGGCCTGAGACCGTGCATCGCTTTCGCGTCAGCTTGCGGCGCTTGCGCTCGCTACTCTCCGCCTTTCGGACAATTCTGCCGAATGAGGAACGTCGCATGCTCGGCGCGCGGCTCGGCGCTCTCGGAAAACAATATAGTCGCGTGCGCGAATGGGATGTGTTCCTGAGCGGGACGTTGCGGCCGCTAGCCGAAGCGCTACCGGACGAACCGGCTCTGCTGGAGCTTGATGCCTGTGCGCGCGAAGCGCGACGTCGGGCGCTCCCCGAAACCGCCGATTTTTCGGCGGTCGTCAACGAGGTCGCCGCAGCGGTCGATGGCGCGACATGGCTGCATTACCCGCGGCCGGAATTTACCGAGCTTTGGCAGCATAATCTCAAGGACTTCGCTAGCGATCTTATTGCCAAGCGTCACCAGCGCCTGAGAAAGCGGTTGAAAGCGGTCGATCTCGGCCAGCAACCCTCCTTCCACCGGCTCCGGATTCAAGTTAAGAAAACAAGATATCCTATTGAAATGTTTCGTACATTATTCGATGAGGAAGGCGTCGACGCCTATATCGACCGGGTCGTCGGGGTGCAGGACGCGCTCGGCCATCTCAATGATGCGCTGATAGCCCGCGATCTGCTGTCCGATCTGCCGCTTTCCTCGCGCTCGCAGGGTCTCGCCACTGGCTGGTTGGCTCGCGAAGTCGAAGTCTGCCGCGAGAGATTCCCGGCGGCCGCCAAGCGCCTGCGCAAGGCAGCGCCATTCTGGGAAGAAGGGTAACGGACGCGAGGCCCCACGGGCCGTCCGGGGCACCACCACCCCACCCCACTAGCTTTAGCAAATCGTTAGTTCGCGAGTGCGAGATTCCATTGCCGGTCCTTTGCCGAAGCGAAGTTGATCAACCGGTCGCAACCAGCCGAGCCGATTCGGATGACCAAAAGCAGCGCTGCCGGACCGGCCACTCCCGCCGTGGAGCGATCCCCTCTTCCATCCGCGCAGCAGGCCGACCGGCGGCGCTTTGCGCGCCGGCTGATCGCCGGTGGTATCGCGATCGCGATGGCCATGCTCGCCATCACCGGCCTTGTGCTGTGGAACCTGCGCCAGAACACGGTCGCGACGGCGCTTACCGATCTCGACTCCTTCGACCTTCTCCTTGCCGCAGAAACCGAGCGGACCTTCGAGAACGTCGATCTGGTCGTATCCGGCATCATCGCGGACCTCCGTGCCGACGGGATAAAAAGCTCGGCTGAGCTCCGTCGACTGAAGGGCGATGAAACGACTCACCGGTTCCTGCGCGAAAAGCTGTCGGGGGTCCCGCAGCTCTATGCCCTTTCGCTGGTCAGCGCCGAAGGCGACGTGATCAATTCAACGCGCTCCTATCCCTTCAAGGCCATCAATGTCGCCGATCGCGACTATTTCGTTGCGCTACGCGATCATCCGGAGCTCGACCGTTTCATCAGCATGCCGGTGCAGAACCGCGGCTCGGGAGCCTGGACCGTCTATTTCGCCCGTCGTCTTTCCGCGCCGGACGACGGTTCCTTCATCGGCGTCGTGCTCGGTGCGATGACGCTCGAATATTTCGAGGCGTTCTTCCGCGACGTTTCCCCCGTCGCGGGACGCGGCATCAATCTTTGGCGCACCGATGGAACCTTGATTGCCCGCTATCCAGCCAGCGCGAATATCGGGCGAACCTTCGAACTCCACGAGAAATTCCATCATATCGCGGCGCACGGCGGCGGCGCGCTCTTTTGGACCACGGAAACCTCCACGCAGACGCCAATGGCAATCGCCGAGCGGAAACTGCACGATTTCCCTTTAGTAGTCGCCGTCTCCTTGACCAAGGCCAAGATTTTGGCGCCCTGGTACATGCAAGCGATCATCATCGCCTCCGGCGTTTTCGCCTTGCTCATCGCTCTGGCGCTTGCGGCATGGCTCCTCCACCGCCAGATAGCGGCTTACGCCCTCGTCACCGAAGCACGCATCGAAGCCGATCGCGAAACCGAGGCAAGGGAGGCGTTACAGCGTGCCGTCGATCGCGCCGAGCAAGCGGTCCATGATCTGCGGCAAAGCGAGACGCGGTTTCGCGACATTGCCGAGGTCAGCGGCGATTGGATCTGGGAATCCGATGCGCAGCACCGACTGACTCGCGTCCTCGGCCACAACGTCTTGCATCAAGAAAATGACGGCATTTCATCGCTCGGAGCGGTGGGTAGAACGTGCTGGGAGCTAGCAGGCGCCGACCCTGAGAAGGATGAGGCCTGGCGCGCGCACAAAGCCGATCTCGAGGCGCATCGGCCGTTTCGGAATTTCCGGTTTATCGTCGGGGCGGCCAACGGGTCGGAGTTGCATTTCCGCGTCAGCGGCAAGCCGGTCTTCGACGAAACTGGAAAATTTATCGGCTACCGCGGGACCGCCAGCAACGAGACCGACCTGGTCGTCGCCCTGAGCCGCGCCGAGCGCGCCGACACACTGCTCCACGAGGCGATCGAAAGCATCTCCGAAGGCTTTGCGATCTACGATGCCGACGATCGCCTTGCCCTCTGCAACGAGGCCTATAAGAATCTCTATCCCGAGAGCGCCGCTTTCATGGTTCCGGGCGCTACCTTTGTGGAAATCCTGCGCGGCGGGCTTGCCAACGGCCAGTATGCCGATGCCATCGGGCGCGAGGACGAATGGCTCGCCGAGCGGGTGCGCGAACATCGTGAGCCCGGTACGCCGATCGAGCAGCCGCTGCGCGACGGTCGTTGGGCGCTTGTCTCCGAGCGGCGTCTCAGCAATGGCGGCCGCGCCGGCTTGCGGATCGACATCACAGCATTTAAGAATATTCAACAATCGTTGCGCGAAAGCCAAGAGCGACTTGCGCGGGCGCAGCGTGTCTCCAATACCGGCAGCATCGAGCGCGATCTCCGCACCAATCGCGTCGAATGGTCGGACGAGACCTACCGCATCATGGGGCTACAGCGCGACCTGAATACGCCTACCCCGCAACTCTTTCTCGATCGGGTCCATCCCGACGATCGAAAAGTCATTATTGACCGAATGTTCGGCACTGTTCTTCAAAATCACACCAGTACTGACATACGCTATCGCATCGTTCGTCCCGACGGCGAAGTGAGAACGATCTATGCCGAAGCCTGCTTTCTCTGCGACAAGGACGGAAAGCCCGCGCGCCTCATCGCGGTGATCAAGGACGTCACCGAGGCCGAAGCGGCGACGCAGCGGCAAGCCCAGCTCGAGGCACAGCTCCGCCATTCCGAGAAGCTCACCGCTCTCGGCACTTTGGCCGGCGGTATTGCCCATGATCTGAACAACATGCTCGTTCCGATCCAGGCCTTGACCAAACTGGTCATGCGCGACCTGCCAACCGATAGCGCCGCACGAGCCGATCTTGAGACCGTGGTTCAAGCAAGCATGCAGGCACGCGACCTCGTGCGTCAAATCCTGGCCTTCAGTCGCAAGCAGGAGATCGTCAAGAAGCCGGTCGATCTCGCTCGGGTCACGGGCGAGGCGCTCCAGATGCTGCGCGCCAGCATTCCGCGTACGATCGAGATCGTCGAGGAATTACGGCCCGTTCCGTCGCTGCTCGGCGACGCCGGTCAGTTGCACCAAGTGATCGTCAACCTCGTCAGCAATGCTGCCCACGCCATCGGAGATCGCATCGGCAGAATCATCGTGAGCATCGCGCCGGCCATGGCGCGAGACGGCGAGACGGGCAAGATCATCAGCCTGAAGATCGTCGATACGGGCTGCGGCATGGATGCGGCGACGGTTCACCGCGTTTTCGAGCCGTTTTACACCACCAAGCCGGTTGGCGAGGGTACGGGCCTCGGACTTTCCGTGGTGCACGGCATCGTGATGGGCCATGGCGGCTCCATCGAGGTCAACAGCGCGCCCGGCAAGGGATCGGAATTCATCATTCGATTGCCGAGCTGTGACGCCGATATCGCGGCGCGCACCACCGAATTGGCAAGCGCGTGAGCGAAATGTCTTTAAGTCTATCGAGAAGCAGAGAGGCTCATCATGAAGAAGATCTTGGTCATCGAGGATAACCCTATCGTGCGCAGCACGGTCGGCCGTATCCTTCAAGCCGGGGGATACGAGGTCATCAGCGCCAATGACGGGCTCCAGGGCGTCGCCGCATTCCGCAAAGAGCAACCGGATGTGGTGGTGACGGACATCATCATGCCGGAGCAAGAGGGGATCGAAACCATCCGGCAAATCCTCACCGATCGGCCCAATGCCAAGATCATCGCGATCTCGGGCGGCGGCCGCATCGGCAACACCGACTTCCTGCAGATCGCACGCAAGGCCGGAGCGACCGAAGTGCTGCCGAAGCCCTTCGATCCCGACGATCTATTGCAGCTCGTTTCGAATTGCCTCGACGCCGCCTGAGAGCCTGCCGCTCAATTGAGTCCGGCTGCCGCCAGCAATTCGGGATCGCTCCCGCGTAGCTTCGCGCGCGTGATATCCCATAGCGTCGATATGAGCCATTGGCGCGCATCGCCAGGTCGATCGAACGCGCCGGCGCGCAATTCCGCGACGAGCTGCGTCAGCGCAGCGCCATTGCCCTTGCCATAGCGCGCGTCGAGCGACGCTGAAACCGGCGCAAACACCGCGTCGCCCAGACGCGCTTCGCGCTCCGCGATCGCAAAGCAGCGCGTTACGAATTCCTCTTCTCCCCCGACCTCCCTTGCCAGCGCCGCAAGCGTCGCGCCGCTCGGCCGGTCGCGCATCGGGTTTTCGGGCGCGCATGCAGGCGGTTCTCCATCGCCGCGCGAAATCCAGTTTGCTTCCTTCGGGGCTCGCCCTCCCAAGATCAGCAGCAATAGTTCGAGCTCGCATTCGGCGACGCGGCGGCCGGTCAAGGCGAGATCGAGCGAGCGCTCGCCCTGCCTCAGGAAGCGGTCGCGCTGCTTCAAAGCAATGACGAGCCAGCGCAGCGCCGCCATCACCTCCCAATAGCGAACGCGCGACGCCTCGATGCGTCGGCCCGATACCACCTCGTAACCGCGATAGAAATCCGCTCGCGGCGCGAGGCCGCCGGCTTCGCGCGCCACTGCGCCGAACCGCCACGCCTTGGCGCAGAACCAGGCGATATCTTCATCGGGATCGCCCCAATGCGCAAAATCCCAATCGAGCACACCGGCGAGCCGACCCTCCGCGACGAGATAATTGCCGGTGCGAAAATCGCCATGGCACAGCGCCACACGAGCGGGGTCGGGCTTCATCTGCTTCAGCCAGCGCAGCGCCCATTCGCCGACCGGGTGCGGATCATCATCGGCCGCCAGCAGCGCTTCGAGCTCGGCGATGCGAACTTCCGCCGCATCATGCGGCGGCGCGGGCAGGCAATGGAGCGCATAGCGGAGTTCAAGCGCATGCAGCCTCGCAAGCTCGCGTCCCAATTCCTCGGCTAGCGCCGGTTGCGCGCCGCGCGCGACCAGCGCGACGCCGCGTGCGTCGCCCGGCAGAAACCGCATCAAAAAGAATGGCGCTCCAAGCACGGCCGGATCGCAGCACATGAAGAGCGGCTCCGCCACCTTCAGCCCGGCGCGGAACAGGGTTCGCTGCAGGGCAAATTCCCGGGCTCGCGACAGCCCGATCCCGAGCTTGGTCGCGCCATCGGTGCGCAGAACCCAGCGCTGGGGCACGCCAGCGAGATCGAATTCGAGGAGGTAGTGCTGCAGCACCGCGCCGCCCGGAAGCGGGCACAGCCGCGCACCGGGGGATATTGTCGCGCCCATCCGCCTTTCGATGAACCGAAAGACCGGGCTCGACGGCGCCGTCACATCGCGCGGCATTCAGACAACGCTCACCGCATGGCCGCCATCGACCGGCAGCACGACGCCATTGAGGTAAGCGCCGGCAGCCGAGGCGAGCAACAATAACGCGCCGTCGAGGTCGGAAGGGGTGCCGACACGCCCCGCCGGAATGCGGGCGATCAGTGCCTTGCCAGTCTCGCTGCGCAAAAAGCCACGATTCATGTCGGTTTCGACATAGCCAGGCGCGATCGCATTGACGGTGATGCCATAGCGCGCGAGTTCGACCGCGAGCGTCCGCGTCAGATGGTCGAGTCCGGCCTTCGCGGCGGTATAGCTCGGCACGTTGCGAATCGTGCGCAGCGCCAAGAGCGAAGAGATGTTGATGATGCGTCCACTGCGTCGCAACTCGATCCAGCGCGACGCCGCCTCGCGCGACATGAGCCAGGCGCCTTTCAGATTGGTATCGAGAACGCGATCCCAATCCTCCTCGCTATGTTCGAGAAGGGGCTTCGAGACGGCGATTCCCGCATTGTTGACGAGAATATCGATCGGGCCGAGCGCCGCTTCGGCCGCAACGCAGCATTGGCGCACGCTCTTGCCAGAGGCAACGTCGAGCGGCACCGCGACGGCGCGACCGCCCGCGCCTTCGATCTCACCCACCGCTGTGGCGAGCAAATCCTGGTTGCGTGCGGCGAGCACAACCGCGGCGCCCGCTTTGGCCAAGACACCGGCAAAGTGCCGGCCGAGACCACGCGATGCTCCGGTCACGAGCGCGACCCGGCCCTCGAGGTTGAAATCCGCCATAAGGGCCATCCTTATTCGAGGGCTTTACAAAAGCAACGCTGTGCTAAGATAAGAGCCATGCGCATCGATATCATTTCCGACGTCGTCTGTCCGTGGTGCTTCATCGGCAAGCGCCGGCTCGAGAAGGCATTGGCCTCGCGTCCGGAAATCGCGGCCGAGATTACCTGGCGGCCGTTCCAGCTCAATCCCGACATGCCCGATGAGGGCATGCCACGCGCCGAATACATTGCCACCAAATTCGGCGACAGCAATCATTCGCGCCGCATCCATCAGACGATCGCCGAGGCCGGCGCGAGCGTCGGCATCGATTTCGCCTTCGATCGCATTCGCCGCAGCCCCAATACGCGCAACGCGCATCGCCTGATCCGCTTCGCGACTCGGCAAGGGCGCGGCGACACGGTCGTCGATCGGCTCTTCCGCGGCTATTTCCTCGAGGGTCGCGATATCGGCGATCTCGCAACGCTCGCCGACATCGCCGGCGAAAGCGGCCTCGATCACGAGGAGACGCGCGCCTTTCTCGGAAGCCGAGCCGAGCGCGACGAGATCATTGCCGAGGACCGCAATGCCCGCCGCCTCGGCATCAACGCCGTGCCCTGCTATATCTTCGCCGGGCAGTACGCGGTCTCCGGCGCGCAAGAGCCCGAATTCTTCCTTCCCGTCTTCGACCTCGTCCAGAACGGCGCCCCTGCCGAGGCAAGGTAGCGCGTTCCGCCCTGTTCACCGCGCTTTCGCGAGTTGAGGCTTGGGTTTGGGCGCGGCCGCAATGGCGGCGAGGCGCTTCAGGATTGCGGCGACACCTTTGAGGCGCTCGCGCGTATCTTCCCAGTCGCGCATGATGACGAGCTTTTGATCGGGTCGAAGCTTCGCCGTGTTCGCGTTCTCCTGCAGGAAGGTGACGAGACCCGCCGGATTGGCGAAGCGATTGGCGTGGAAGGTGATGGACGCGCCCTTCTCGCCTGCCTCCACCTTCTCGACCCCGGCATCGCGACAGAGCCGCTTGATCGCGATGATCTCGAGAAGATTGTCGACTTCTTGGGGCAGCGGCCCAAAACGATCGACGAGCTCTGCCGCGAAGGCGTCGATCTCGCGACGGTCGACAAGCTGCGCGATGCGGCGATAAAGGCCCAATCGCACCGGCAGATCAGTGACATAGGTTTCTGGGATCAGCACTGACGTACCGATCATGATTTGCGGCGTCCATTCCTCTTTCGCCTCCCCGAGCGTGTCGACGCCGCTCCGCGCCGCGACCACCGCCTCTTCAAGCATCTGCTGATAGAGCTCGATCCCGACCTCGCGCACATGTCCGGATTGCTCTTGGCCCAGGAGATTGCCGGCGCCGCGGATGTCGAGATCGTGGCTGGCGAGCGCGAAGCCCGCACCCAATGAATCGAGTGTTTGCATCACTTCGAGGCGGCGCTGCGCTGTCTCGGTCAGCACCTTCTTTTCGGGCAAGGTGAGATAGGCATAGGCACGCAGCTTGCTGCGACCGACACGCCCACGCAGCTGATAGAGCTGGGCCAGCCCGAACATATCCGCGCGGTGCACGATCATCGTATTCGCCGTCGGGATGTCGAGCCCCGATTCGATGATGTTTGTCGAGAGCAGCAGGTCATAGGCGTGCTCGTCGAACGCCGTCATAACCTCCTCGAGCCGGGTGGAAGCCATCTGGCCATGAGCGACGGCGACCTTCGCTTCGGGCACGATCTCGCGCAATTGGGCCTGCACCTCGTCAAGATCGCTGATCCGCGGCACGACATAGAAGCACTGGCCGCCGCGATGGAGCTCGCGCTGGATCGCTTCGCGGATAACGACGGCATCGTAAGGCATGACGAAAGTGCGCACGGCGAGCCGGTCGACAGGCGGCGTTGCGATGACGCTCATCTCGCGCACGCCGGCAAGAGCGAGCTGCAAGGTGCGCGGAATCGGCGTGGCGGTCAGGGTCAGCACATGAACGTTGGCCTTGAGCTGCTTCAGTCGCTCCTTCTGCGTCACGCCGAAATGCTGCTCCTCGTCGACGACGAGGAGGCCCAGATGCTTGAAAGAGATGCCCTTGCCCAGGATCGAATGCGTCCCGACGATGATATCGATGCGGCCCTCGGCGAGATCCTTCTTGATCGCGGCGGTTTGCTTCGGCGGCACCAGGCGCGAGAGCGATTCGATCCGCAGTGGCAGACCGGCGAACCGCTCCTTGAAAGTCCGAAAATGCTGGCGCGCGAGCAAGGTCGTCGGCACGACCACGGCGACCTGGCTGCCGGCCATGGCCGCGACAAAGGCGGCGCGCAGCGCCACCTCGGTCTTGCCGAAGCCGACATCGCCGCAGATGAGCCGATCCATCGGTCGGCCCGAGGCCATATCCTGGAAGGTGTCGAGAATGGCGCGGTCCTGATCCTCGGTCTCGGGATAGGGAAAACGCGCGGCAAACTCCTCATAGACACCCTCGGGGGGCGCCATGCTTTCGCCCTCTTTGAGCTGGCGCTCTGCCGCGATGGCAATGAGCTCGTTGGCAATGTCCTTGATGCGCTTCTTGACCCGCGCCTTGCGCGATTGCCACGACACCGCGCCGAGGCGATCGAGCTGCGCCGTCGCGTCTTCCGAGCCGTAGCGCGACAGCACCTCGATATTCTCGACCGGCACGAAGAGCTTGTCGTCACCGGCATAGATGACGCGTAGACAATCATGCGGCGCGCCCGCGACTTCGAGCGTCACGAGCCCGTCATAACGGCCGATGCCGTGATCTGCATGGACCACGAGATCGCCCGGCGTCAAGGTCGAGACTTCGGCGACGAACTGGTCGTAATTCGCGCGGCGCCGCGCCGGCCGCGATAAACGATCGCCAAGAATATCCTGCTCGGTGATGAGCACCGTATCGTCGAAGCCATAGCCGCGCTCGATCGCGAGCACGGCAAGGCCGATGCTGCGCGCCGGCAAACCGAGAAAGTCCTGCCAATGGAGCACGATTTCGGTCTCGCCTGCGCCGTGCTCTTTCAAGAGCGAGCCCAAGCGCTCGGCCGAACCAGCGCTATATGCAGCGACCAGCACGCGCCGGCCTGCCTGGCGCTCGGCGGCGAAACGGTCGCGCACCGCATCGAAAAGGTTGTGCGAGGGATCGGCACGCGCCGCTGAGAAATCGAGCCCTGGCCGGGCACCGCCCTCTTCGCTACCGGCGGCTGCGGCGAAGGGCGAGATCTGGGCCACCGCATGCGTGCTCAAACGCATGCCCCATTCCGCTTCGTCGAGGAAGAGCTGCTTGGGGGCAACCGGGCGATAGATGGTCGCGCCTTTCACCACACCTGCCTCGCGCCGCGCGGTGTAGAAATCGGTGATCGCCTCGAAACGGTCCGCCCGCACGCCCTCGGCCTGATGGTCGAGCGCGACCGCCGCGCCCGGCAGGTAATCGAATATCGTCTCGAGCTCTTCGTAGTAGAGCGGCAGCCAGTGCTCCATGCCGATATAGCGCCGCCCGGCGCTCACCGCCTCGTAGAGCGGATCATCGTCGGCGACGGTGCCGAACTGCTCGCGATAACGCGTGCGAAAGCGCTGGATCGCGGTCTCATCGAGCAGAACCTCGCTCACGGGCTTCAAGGTCAGTTCTGGGATCGTGCCGGTCGTGCGCTGTGACAGCGCGTCGAAGGAGCGCATGCCTTCGATCGTGTCGCCGAAGAAATCGAGCCGCACGGGCGGCGCATTGCCGGAAGGATAGAGATCGACGATGCCGCCGCGCAGCGCGAACTCGCCCGGCTCGCGCACCGTGTCCGTGCGGGTGTAGCCGTTGCGCGCGAGGAACGTCGTCAGCCGATCGAGCGGCAGCTTGCCGCCGGGACCCAAGCGCAGCACGCGATCGGCGAAGATCTTGCGCGGCGGCACGCGCTGGACCGCGGCATTGACCGTGGTGAGCACGATGCGCCGCTCCGCCTCGGCGGCGCTGGCGAGCCGCGTCAGCGTGTCGATGCGGCGGCAAATGATCTCGGCATTGGGCGAGACGCGGTCGTAAGGGAGGCAATCCCAAGCGGGAAAGGTCAGCACCTCGAGCGCCGGATGAAAGAATTGCAGCGCCTGCAGCGTGCGCGCCATGCGGCCGTCGTCGCGGCAGACATAGAGCAATGTCCCGGCAGCGCCGCGCGTGACGAGCCCGCCCAGCACGAAAGCATCATGGCCTTCGGGCGTCGCGCCGATTTCGACCTTACCAGGGCTTCGAAAGGCAGTGTCCAGGCTCATGGCTGCATCGGCATTCTGTGTTCGTCGACACGCAACACCTCGTCCTGAGGAGCCGTCCCGAGCCGTGCGAGGGACGGCGTCTCGAAGGACGCAACGAAGGAATTGCAGCAATTCATGCGAACTCTCACGCCGCTCCGGGATAACGGAAGCTCATCAACAGCCGTAGGACATCGTTCATTTTCTCGGGTGGCGGAACGTCCCGACCCGAAATCCAATCGAAGATGTCGCTATCGCTCTCCTTGAGCAGTGCCTCGTAGCGATCGAGCTCGCCGGCGGTGAAACGGGGCAGATGCGCAGCCGCAAAGGCGCCCAAAAAGAGATCGCTCTCCTTGGTGCCGCGATGGCCGCTCTGATAGAGGAGCCGCTTGCGTCTCGTCTCGATGGTCTCGTCCATGAATCGCTTCCGCCCGCATCGGCGAAGCCGCGCGGGTCCTGCTGCCCTAGGGGGCGGAATTTGGCACCCGATAGCAGGCGCGGCAAGTACCGAGGCGAGATGACAGGGTTGCGTCCGGCTGTTAAAAAGGTGCGCGTCCAGCGGAGGGAACATGGCAGAAAAACCTTACATAATCGCACTCGAGGAGCATTTCCTTGATGCCGAGGTGAAGGCGCGCTTTGCGCCCGCCGATGCCAGAGCGGGGCAGCCGCCCAAAATCGCCGAGCGTTTGGTCGATCTCGGCGCTTTGCGCATCCGTGAAATGGACGAGACCGGGATCGATCTCCAGGTGCTTTCCCATGGCGCGCCCTCGGTGCAGAAGATGGACGCCGAGAGCGCGGTCACCCTCGCCCGCCGCGCCAATGATCGGCTCGCCGAGGCGTGCCGCGCCCATCCGAGCCGGTTCGCCGCCTTCTCCGTTTGCCCCACTCCCGATCCCAAAGCCGCGGCCGACGAGCTTGAGCGCACGGTCACGAAATACGGCTTCAAAGGCGTCATGATCCACGGCCTCACCAACGGGCTCTTCCATGACGACAAACGCTTCTGGCCGATCTACGAGCGCGCCGCGGCGCTCGACGTGCCGATCTATATCCACCCCGCCTATCCGCATCCCGCCGTGGTCGAGGCCTATTACAAGGATTACATCGGCGCCTTCCCGATACTCGCGAGCGCCGGCTGGGGCTTCACCGTTGAGACCGCGACCCAGGGCATTCGCTTCGTCCTGAGCGGCGTCTTCGATGCCTATCCGAAGCTGCAGATCATCCTCGGCCATCTTGGCGAGGGCCTCCCCTTCTATCTCTGGCGCATCAATCAGGCGTTGGCACGGCCTGGCAATAAGGACGACGCCAAATCCTTCCGCGAGGTGTTCTGCGCGCATTTCCACATCACGACGAGCGGCTTCTTCTCCGACCCCGCGCTGCAATGCTGCATTACCGAGCTCGGCATCGACCGGATCATGTTCTCGATCGATTACCCTTTCGTCGAGAACAAGCCCGGCACGGATTGGATCAATGCGCTGTCGCTCAATGCCGTCGACAAGGAGAAAATCCTCTCCGGGAATGCGAAGCGGCTCTTGAAGCTGTAGCCGTGTGCGATTTGACTGAAACCCTTCCTTTTTCGTCACCCCCGCGGAAGCGGGGATCCAGGGCCGCGTGCTCCCCCTGGATGCCCGCTTTCACGGGCATGACGACGAGAAAGACGGCATTTCAGTCGAATCAGGTGCCTTGCTAAACACCAAGCAGGCGCGTGCGTCCGGAGATTCTCTTTCCGCTTTTCGCGCCGGTTACGTCGCTCAAGGGCGTAGGCCCACGTCTCGGTGCCTTCTTTGAGAAGCTGGGCACGCCGCAGGTCGTCGATCTGCTCTGGCATATGCCGACCGGCATCGTCGACCGTCGCTTCCAGCCGAAGATCATGGACGCACCCGAGGGAGCGATCGCGACCTTGACCGTCACGGTCGATGCGCACCAGAAGCCGCATAATGCGCGCCAGCCTTATCGCGTGCGTTGCCGCGACGAGACCGGCTTTCTCTTTCTCGTCTTCTTTCACGTGAAGGGCGACTATCTCGAAAAGCTCTTGCCGGTCGGCGCCCATCGCGTGGTGAGCGGCAAGGTCGAGCATTTCAATAACCAGGTTCAGATCACCCATCCTGACCACATCCTGCCGGCGGAGGATTTGGACAAGATGAAACTGATCGAGCCGGTTTACGGCCTCAGCGCCGGGTTGAGCCTGCGCGTCGTGCAGAAGGCGGTCGATGCCGCGCTTGCGCGAGCACGCGATCTGCCCGAATGGCTCGATGCCGCCTATCTGCGCCAGCAGAATTGGCCAGCCTGGCGCGCCGCGCTGCAAGCGGTACATGCGCCGGAGAGCAGTGACGATCTTTCCCCGCTGACCTTGCCGCGGCAGCGATTGGCTTTCGACGAGCTTTTGGCGAACCAGCTCGCGCTCGGCCTAATGCGCGAGCATGTGAAGCGCATTGCCGGCCGCGCCATCGTGGCAAAGGGCGCATTGCGCGCCAAGGTGATCACGGCGCTTCCTTTCGCGCTGACGAAGTCGCAGCATCGCGCCATCGAAGAGATCGCCGCCGACATGACGCAGCCAACGCGGATGATGCGGCTCCTCCAGGGCGATGTCGGCAGCGGCAAGACCGTGGTGGCGCTCGCCGCGATGCTCGATGTCGTCGAGACCGGGGCGCAAGCGGCACTGATGGCGCCGACGGAGCTTTTGGCGCGCCAGCATTACGCGACCTTGACGCAGCTTGCCGCCCATTCCGGTGTCGAGATCGCGCTTTTGACGGGACGCGAGAAAGGCAAACCGCGTGCGGCTTTGCTCGAGCGCCTCGCCGCCGGCGCGATCGACATCATCGTCGGAACTCATGCGCTCTTTTCCGAGGATGTGGCGTTCCGTGATCTGGCGCTCGCCGTGATCGACGAGCAGCATCGCTTCGGCGTCGAGCAGCGCGTCGCTCTCGCGGATAAGGGGCGCGGCGTCGATGTTCTCGTGATGACGGCGACGCCGATTCCGCGCACCTTAATGCTCACCGCCTACGGTGACCTCGATGCCTCGCGCCTCAGCGAGAAGCCCGCGGGCCGAAAGCCTGTGACGACCCGCACTTTGCCTGCGACGCGGATCGAAGAAGTCATCGCGGCAGTGAAACGCGCGCTCGCCGCGGGCACGAAGATCTATTGGATCTGTCCGCTGGTCGACGAATCGGAGGCGGTCGATCTTGCCGCCGCGAGCGCGCGCTATGACGAGCTGCGCAAGATCTTCGGCGCGCGCGTCGGCCTCGTTCATGGCCGCATGAAAGGAACCGAGCGCGATCAGGTGATGGAGGCTTTCGCCGGCACCGGCGTCGATCTTCTCGTCGCGACCACGGTGGTCGAGGTCGGTGTCGACGTACCGCAGGCGACCGTGATGGTCATCGAACACGCCGAGCGATTCGGTCTTGCCCAGCTGCATCAACTGCGCGGCCGCATCGGTCGTGGCGAGAAACCCTCGACTTGCCTCCTCCTCTACACTGCGCCGTTGAGCGCGACCGCCAAGGCGCGGCTCTCGATCTTGCGCGAGAGCGATGACGGATTCCGCATCGCCGAGGAGGATTTGCGCCTGCGCGGCGCGGGCGAGGTGCTCGGCACGCGGCAAAGTGGCCTGCCGGAAATGCGGCTCGCCAATCTGTCGGTTCATGGCGAGCTCTTGGCCGCTGCGCGCGAGGATGTGCTCATGATCCTGGCACGCGATCCCGAGCTTAAAACCCCGCGCGGAGAGGCGCTCCGCACGCTGCTTTATCTATTTGGCCGCGACCACGCCGTGCGCTACATCAGGTCGGGTTGATCCTGTGGTTCAAGAGGAAATATCGATGAATTTTCTGCTTCGCTGGGCCGCCACCGCGGGCGCGATCGGTTTTGCCGCTGCTGTTACGATTGCCCCGACTAAGGCCGAAACGGTCAAGGTCGGGATTTCGAAGCTCCTTTCCTACCCTGGCGTGCCGATCGCGATCGAGCGCGGCTATTTCAAGGAACAGGGCATCGACGCCGAGATGGTGTTCTTCGATTCCGCCCAGCCGATCGCGGTAGGCGTTGCCTCGGGAGGTGTCGATTTCGGCGTCGCCGGTCTCTCTGCGGGGTTCTACACGCTCGCGGCACAGGGGCAGCTTCGCCTCATCGCGGGCTCGGCCGGCGAGCAGCCTGGTTTCTATAACCTCACCTTCCTCGCCTCGAACAAGGCCTATGAGGGCGGTCTCAAATCGGTGAAGGATCTGCCGGGCCACGATGTCGCCATCACCCAACTCGGCACCAGTCTCCATTACAGCATCGGCCTCGCCGCCGAGAAATTCGGCTTTCCCTTGAGCGCGATCGCAATCAAGCCGCTGCAGTCGAACAGCAATGTCGCCTCGGCCCTGACCGGCGGCACGGTCGCGGTCGGCGTCATGCCCGGCACACCGACTTTGGGCCTCGTGCAAAAGGGCGAGATCAAGCGCCTTGGCTGGGTCGGCGATTTGACCCCGGGCTGGACCGGCAGCGCCCTCTTCACCAGCACGAAGACCGCGAATGACCGTGGCGATCTCGTGAAACGCTTTCTCGTCGCTTATCGCAAAGCGCTGCACGACTATCACGATGCTTTCGCGACCGCCGACGAAAAGCGCAAGGACGGACCGACCGCGCCCGCGATCATCGCTCTGTTGGCGAAGTTCACCGATACCGCGCCCGAGGATATCGACCGCGCAACGCCCTATATCGACGCTGACGGCCGCGTCGACAACGCCGATATCGCGCGTCAGATCGCATGGTACAAATCGCAGAATCTTCTACGCGGCGAGGTGAACGCCGACGTGCTGGTCGACAGCCGATACGCGATACCGCTGCCGAAAAAGTGATTGCGGGCACGTGCGGCGCTCGGGGTGGTAAACCGCCGCACCATGGAACGTGCAGACGAAATCTCAGCCACCAAGACACAAGTCGCCAAGAAAATTTCTTTGTGACTTGGCGTCTTGGTGGTTCAATTCTTTCTTCGGTCGCGGGCTGGAAGATGGAGGATTTTGAATAGCGCGTGTTAGAGTGCCGCGACGGTCTCGAAAAATAAGAGCCTGCAGGGAGGAGATTATGAAGACGCAAAGTGTCCGCGTTCTGCGCGCCGCAGCGATCGCCGTGCTGATTTCATTCTCATTCACGGCGCATGCCGAAACGATCAAGGTTGGCATCTCGAAGCTCATCGGCTATCCCGGCGTGCCGATCGCGATCGAGCATGGTTACTTTCAGGCCGAAGGCATCGATGCGCAGATGGTGTTCTTCGATTCGGCGCAACCGATCGCAATCGCGGTTGCCTCGGGCGACGTCGATTTCGGCGTCGCCGGCATGTCGGCGAGTTTCTACACGTTGGCGGCGCAAGGCCAGCTGCGCCTCATCGCCTCCTCGGGTGGCGATGCGCCGGGCTTTCACAATCTCGCTTTCGTCGCCTCGAACAAAGCTTATGAGGCCGGACTGAAATCGGCCAGGGACATCGAGGGCCATTCGGTCGCGATCACGCAAGTCGGCACGAGCCTCCATTACGCGATTGGTCAGGTGGCGGAGCGCTACGGTTTCCCGATCAGCGCCGTGACTGTGAAGCCGCTGCAGTCCAACACCAACGTCATCGCCGCACTCGCGGGCGGCACCGTCGATGCGGCCGTGATGCCGACCGGGCCGATCCTGCCACCGCTCACGCGCGGCGAGATCAAGCTTGTCGCCTGGAACGATGAGGTTGCGCCCAACGGAACCGGCAGTGCCGCTTTTACGGCGACGAAGATCGCAAATGAGCGCGGCACGATCGTGAGGCGCTTCCTAATTGCCTATCGCAAGGGGATGCGCGATTTCCACGATGCTTTCGTTTCGGCCGATGGCAAGCGCCAGGACGGACCGACGGCACCCGCGATCCTCGCGATCATGTCGCGCTTCACCGGCGTACCGGAAGCGGATATCGCCCGCGTCATTCCCTATATCGATCCCGAGGGCCGGATCGATGTCGACAGCGTTGCGCGCCAGATCGCCTGGTACAAATCGCAAAACCTTTTGAAAGGCGATATCAACGCTGAGGAGCTCATCGACAGCCGCTACGCGCTCTCGAAGGTCGCGAGCAAATAAATAGAGAAGAGATCGCTATGGTCGTGGGATGGGGCCGCATTTTCCTTGCGCTCGCCTTGGCCTTCGGCTTGATCGCACCGGCCGAGGCCGAGACGGTCAAGATCGCGCTGACGAAGTTGCTTTCCTACCCGTCGGTGCCGATCGCGATCGATCGCGGCTATTTCGAGGCCGAAGGTCTCGACGCGCAGATGGTGTTCTTCGATTCCGCCGAGCCAATGGTGGTGGCGCTGACCGCCGGCGATGTCGATTTCGGCGTCTCGGGCCTTTCGGCGGCTTTCTATACGCTTGCCGCGCAAGTATCCGCGTCCTCGCCTCCTCCGCGAGCGCAAAATAGCGATTGATAATTTAACCGATTCGTTAAATGATAGTCCGTGGCCGCGGGCGCGAAGGAAATTGTGCGCCGGACCGCTGAGACAAAAGGGAGGATAATCGATGCTCTATCAAGGCAGCTGCCATTGCGGCAAGATCGCCTATGCGGTCGATGGCGATCTATCCCGGGTCGTGGAATGCAAGTGCTCGCATTGCCGCCGCAAGGGCTATCTCTGGTGGTTCGTTCCGCGCGAGCAGATGCAGCTGAAGAGCCCTGAAAGCGCGCTTGCCACTTATAAATTCAACAAGCATATCATCAGCCACCATTTTTGCCGCGATTGCGGCTGCGCGCCTTTTGCGACTGGCATTGATCCGCGAACGAACAAGCCGACCGCCGCCATCAATGTGCGTTGCCTTGAGGGCGTCGAGCCGAAGGATCTGGAGATTATCCCAGTCGACGGCCGCAGCCACTGAAGCGACCCGTAAGCCGCTGCGCGCGAAAGGGCTCGCTCAAGCCGCGCGGGTCTTGGCGAGGAAGGAAGCGACTTCGCGGGCAAGATTCTCGCCCTCGCGAGCGAGCGCGGTTGCGGCGCTTAGCACCTCGCGCGAGGCGGAGCCGACGGCGCTTGCCGATTGCGTGACGCCGCCGATATTGCTCGCGGCCTCCCGTGTGCCATCGGCAGCCTCTTGCACGTTGCGCGCGATCTCATCCGCCGCCTCGCTCTGCTGTTCCACCGCTTCCGCGATCGTCGCAGCAATTGTATTGATCTCTTTGATCGTCCCGCCAATTCCTTGGATCGCGCCGACGGCGCTCTCGGTCGCCGTCTGCATTTGCGCGATTTGGGCCGTGATCTCCTCTGTCGCCCGGGCGGTCTGGTTGGCGAGCGCCTTCACTTCGTTGGCAACGACGGTGAAGCCCTTTCCCGCCTCGCCAGCACGCGCCGCCTCGATCGTCGCGTTGAGAGCGAGGAGGTTCGTCTGTTCCGCGATTTCGCCGATGAGCTGCACAACGTCGCCGACCTTCCGCGCGGCTTCGGAAAGGCTAGAGACTGTGTCGTTGGTGCGCTCGGCGTCGGCGGCCGCCTTTTTGGCGATGTGCGAGGAGTGCATCATCTGACGGCCGACCTCGCTGACCGAGGCGGCGAGCTCTTGCGCCGCAGCGGCAACGGTATCGACATTGCGGCTTGCCTTCTCGGTCGCGCTCGCCGCCGAGGTGGCAAGACGACTGGCCTCCGTCGCGGTCAACGCCATCGTCTCGGCGCTTGAGTGCATCTGCGTCGCCGAGGACGAAACGCCGCTGACGACCGCACCCACACCCCTCTCGAAATTATCGGCGAATTGGGCGAGATCGCGCACCTTGGCCGCCAACGTATCGGCCGCGGCATTGAGATTGCGCGCTGCGGTCTGATAGACGCCCGGGAGGCCGCGCAACAGCACCTTGCGAAAATACTTACCGTGGCTGACCGCATGAGCCGAGCCGCTCGCCTCGCGCACGAATACATCGGCAATGTCGAGCATGTCATTGATCGAGGTCTGCATGAGGCCAACGCTTCCGGCTTCGGGTATCTCGAGGATCCGGGCCTCAAGATCTCCCTTTGCCGCGGCGGCGCAAACGAGGCCCGCGCGATGCAGCACATTGCTTAAACGGCGAAGATAGAGGGCCGCCGCGCCCAATGCTGCGAGCGCGACAAGGTCAAGGCCGACGCCCAAAAAACCGGGCGCGACGACAATCATCGTCAGCGTATCGATGATGACGAGACCGGCGCCGGCGATGAGAAGGCAAACGACCTTAGATAGTGAAGATAAATTCATCATAAGCGATCCCTTTGGCCCGCACCATCGCCTGGAGTTGGTCGTAGGATTTCTGCATGCCCAGTTTGCGATCGGCGGCGCGCTTTTCCTCCTCGAGCAACGAGCGATAGAGCGGCTCGATCTTGGCGATTTGCGCCCGGTCGGCTTTGCGCCGATTCGAGTGGTAGCCGATGATGTTGCCCTGCGCGTCGAGGGTCGGCGTCACATGGGCAAAGACCCAATAGTGATCGCCGCTGGCCGCCATGTTGAGGATATAGGCGAAAATTTCGCCTTTCGCCGCGATCGTCTCCCACAGCAGCTTGAAGACCGAACGCGGCATATCCGGATGGCGGATAATGCTGTGCGGTTGGCCCAGCAAATCCTTCGCCGGAAATTGCGAGACACGCATAAAAATACTGTTGACATACGTGATCCGCCCTTTGGGATCGGTCTTCGAGACAATGATCTCGTCTTCCCTGAGCGGGCTCTCTCGCCCGGTCGGTCGAACATTTATTCTCGACATCCGTGATTCCACGTTATTGATACGGCGGCAAATCGTAGGGGCGAGGGCTTAACAAACGCTAACGGCCCGGTTCGACTACGTAGTTTTACGTATGCCCTTATAAGCGCCACCGCCCTGCGGCCGCTGTCCTCGTCAGAACTGGGAAACTAAATTTTAGCGGGCGTCACATCGATCTTGCGGGTATCCTGCGGGTGAACGATACCGCCCGAGATCACGTACTTGATCGCATCCTCGACCGGCATCGACAATGTCACCACGTCCTCGCGTCGCATGAACATGAGATAGCCGGAGGTCGGGTTGGGGGTCGTCGGAACGTAGACCGCAACAGAACCCGGCCCAACCAATTCGCTGATCTCGCCCTCGACGGCCGCGGTGACGAATCCCACCGTCCACATGCCGGGCCGGGGCCATTGGATCAAGACGACCTCGCGAAAGCTATTGGATTTTTTGGCGAGCACCGTCTCGAAAATCTGCTTCATCGCGGCATAGATGCCGCGGACCACCGGCATCCGCGCCAGAATGCGCTCGCTCCAACGGAGGAAGATGCGGCCGACGACGCCGGCCGTCGCAGCTCCAATCAGGGTCAGGCCGACCACCGCGAGGACAAGGCCGATCCCCGGAATATGCAGATAGGTTTGCGGATTGAGCACGTCGGGCAGAAGGTGGCCGACCGAATTGTCGATAAAATTGACAAAAGCCCAGGTAAGATAGAGGGTCAGCGCTGTCGGCCCGGTGACCAGGATTCCGGCAATAAAATAGCCGCGAAGGTGTTCCATGATCTGGAGCCGCGGCCAACGGCGAAGTCGACTGCCTGGATCATCGTTCATCATGGCCGGCCGTGCCCTATCGAACACTCGAACATTTGATCTACCGTGAACCGATTTCGCTTTAGCTTGTTCTGTCGATGCGATCTGATTCGCACTCTAACGGCGCGAGGGCAATGCCGCCAGTGATGACCTCTCCTCGGCTTCTGGCCATCGCCACGGCCGTCCCGAAGCATGAATTCCCACAGAGCCAAATCGCGGCACGGGCCCGGCAGGTCTTCGGCACCGTCGGAATTGCCGATCTTGACCGCATGGTTGCGGTCTTCGGCAATGCCGGGATCGAGCGACGTTATTCGACCGTGCCGGTCGAATGGTACGAACGCCCTCATGGCTGGGCCGAACGCAACGGGCTTTATCTCGAGCACGCGCTTCAGCTGATCGAGGAAGCCGCGCGCCAGGCCTTAAAGCGCGCCGATATCGATGCCGCGGAAATCGATACCATCGTGACGGTGTCGACCACCGGCATTGCGACGCCCTCTCTCGATGCCATGCTAATGGGTCGGCTGAAGCTGCGGTCGGATATTCGCCGCCTCCCGATCTTCGGCCTCGGCTGCGCCGGCGGCGTCTTGGGCCTCGCCCGTGCGGCCGACCTCGCCCGCGCCGCACCGCGCTCGCGCATTCTTTTCCTGGTGGTCGAGCTCTGCGCGCTCTGCTTTCGCCGCGATGATTTTTCCAAAAGCAATCTCGTCGCGACTGCGCTTTTCGGCGACGGCGCCGCTGCCATGATCATCTCCTGCGACGGGGCAGGACCGGCGTTCGCGCAGGGCGGCGAGTTCACTTGGCCGCAATCCCTCGACGTGATGGGCTGGGAAGTGGCCGAAGACGGGCTCAAGGCGATCTTCTCGCGCGACATTCCGGCGCTGGT
>CAYMNX010000373.1:0-4849 GCA_964391905.1 uncultured Rhizobiaceae bacterium | reverse complement strand
ATCTTCGCCGCCCATTGGATCGTCGAGGACGAGCCTTGCGAGGGGATCCAGATCGGCGGATGCGGGTCCTGATAGGGCCGCGGCCAGGGATTGACGTAGTTGATCTCGAAATGGCGCCCGGCATAGCGGAAGGGTCCCGGCTCGGTCCAGGCGCGGATGATGAGCTCATGCGCCTCATCGAAGCGCTCCTGGCTGAGGGTCGGGTTGATGCCCATCGAATGATATTCGGCGCCGATGCCGCGCACGAAGCCGGCGATGAAGCGGCCGCGCATGAGATTGTCGAGGATCGCATACTCCTCGGCGACCGCGAGCGGATTCTGCAAGAGCGGCAGGGCGCGGCCCAGGATCGCGAGCTTCGCGTGCTTGACCGAGCGCGCGAGCGCGCCGGCGAGAACGCCGGGCGTCGGCATCAGCCCGTAGGCGTTCTGGTGGTGCTCGTTGAGCACCACCCCGTCGAAGCCGAGCTTGTCGGCGTATTCGAGCTCGTCGAGATAGCGGTGATAGAGCTCGGCGCCTTTTTGCGGGTCGTAATGATTGTTCGAGAAGGTGACCCAGGCCGTGCCGTTGCGATCGATCGCGTCGAGATCGACATCGGCATAGGGCATCAGATGAAAGTTGAAGATCTTCATGAGTCGTCTCCTCCTCGAACCATCCTTACCGCCGCTCAATTATAGCGCGGCGTCTTATGGAGATAAAATTTCGCCATCTCCGGACGGTATTTCGCCATCATCGCCTTGTTCATCTCGATATCGGGTTTCGCATCCGGCGGCAGCAGCGAGAAATAGGGCGATGCTTTGGTATAGGTTGCCCATTCCTCATGCGCGGCCTTCAGCACCTCGGGCGTGGTGAGGAGGTCGAGCATCGTGCCGGCGAGCGCCTTGGCGCCCGCGACCTCGCCCTTATGGGCAATCGGGCCGGACGGCGTCACGCCCGCGATCCAGTTGTGATAGGTAATGCCGGGAACGCTGGCCGGGAAGCTGTAGACGACCGCCGGCACGACCCAGGAGACATCGCCGCTGTCATTGGAGGAGAAGGATTGCGGCTTCTCGCCCAATGGGGTCGGCGTCGTGAAGAGCCCGACCACTTTGCGATGCTCGGCCGCTTGGAAGTCGCGCGCGAATTTTTGGTCTTCGTCCGACCATTTCGGCATGCCGACCTCGTCGATGTTCTTCTGCACGACGGTAGCCAGCGTCTTCATCGATAGCTGCGGCCAGGCCGAGGCCTGATATTCGACATCATGCGTCGTGCCGGCCATGAGATCGGCACCCTTGGCGATGTTGAGGAGCTTGTCGTAAGTCTCCTTGGCGTCGGGCATGTTCGCGTCGCGAACGAAGTACCAAACCTGCGTCAGATCGGGAATGACGTTAGGCTGAATGCCGCCATTGGTGATCGAGCGGTGGATGCGATAGGTGGGATGCAGCTGCTGTCGCAGGAAGGAGACGCCGACATCCATCAATTCGAGCGCATCGAGCGCGTCCTTTCCGTCCCAGGGATCGACTGCGCCATGTGCCGTCTTGCCGTGGAAGGTGAATTTGCTGCCGATCGCGGCGTAATTCTGCAGCCCCCAACCGGTGGCGAAGGTCTCGCCGATATGGAGATAGATTGCGGCGTCGACGTCCTTGAAATAGCCGGCGCGCACGACGAAGGGACGGCTTGCGATCTCCTCCTCGGCCGGTCCGAAATGAATCGCGATCGTGCCCGGAATATGATCGCGCTCCATCACCTTCTTGACCGCGAAGGCAGCGGCGGTCGAAACGGCGCCATGGGTGTTATGCCCTTCCATATGGCCGGGCGCGCCCTCGACCAAGGGCTTGTGCGTAAACTCATTGGGCGTTTGCGAGCCGCCGGGGAGGGCGTCGATCTCGGTCTCGATCACGATATAAGGCTTGCCCGAGCCCCATTTGGCCCAGAGATTGGTCGGCATGCCCGCGCCGCCCAGCTCGACATTGAAGCCCGCGGCCTCGAGCGTGTCCTTCAAGAGCTTCGTGCTCTCGAATTCCTGCATGCCCATCTCGGCGAAGAAATAGATCGAATCGCCGATATCGGCGATGGTCTGCGCGTTCTTGTCGACAATCTCATAGGCGGTTTTCTTTTGCGCCTCGCTGGCCGCGTAGGAGGCGGCGGGGGCGAAGGCCAAAAGCGCTGCGACAGCAACCAAACAAGATACGGTACGGTGCATCGTCAATCCTTCTGGTCAATGTGTGCCGGCGGCCGCGCGCTCTCCGTCGCGTCGGCCCGAAATCGCGTCATCAGGGAATTCCTCCTGGAGCCGCGGATAGACTTCGCGCGCGAAGGCGCGAATGCCCGCGACGGTCTCCTCATGATCGAGGTGGCCGGCTTGGCCCATCAACAGAATATGTCCAAAGCCGCCGACATGGTGATAAAAATTCTTGATCTGCTCGAACACGCGATCGGGCGTGCCGTAGAACATCGTGCCATTCGCCACGGCCGCGTCCACATTCGTATTCTGGCCGAAATTGCCGAAGCCGCCACCCGCGGCGTCGCCCAGCATCATCTGCACATTGGCCGCGACCGGGCTATAGCCCGGCGGATTGCGGAACCAGGGCGAGACCTTGTTCGCGGTGATGTACCAAAGCAGCTTCTCCGCGCCGGCACGCGCCTTTGTCTCATTGTCGGCGACATAGACCATCGCGGCATAGGCGAGGCGGTTGACCGGCACGTCATCGCCCTTGCCGGCCTTGTGCCAGCCGCGGCGATAGGCGTCATAAATCCCGGGCGTGCCCTTGAAGCCGGTGAGAAAGGTCGCCTGGACGAAGCCGTGCTCGCCGACCTGCGCCGCGCCCCCGGGGCTCGTGGTGCTGACCCAGACCGGCGGATGCGGCTGCTGATAGGGCCGCGGCCAGATGTTGATATTGCGATGATGGAAGAACCGGCCCTCGAAGCTCGTCGGCCCGTCATGGCTCGTCCAGGCTTGAATGATGAGATCGAGCGCTTCCCAGTGACGCTCGTTCATGCGCACCGGATTGCTGTTGGCAGGGAGAATCTCGGTCGGCACGCCGCGCACGAAGCCCGCCTCTAACCGCCCCTTCGAGAGCACATCGATGAGCGCCATCTCCTCGGCGACGCGCACCGGCTGGCGGCGATTGGCGATCGGGTTGCCGAGGATCAGGAGCCGTGCCTTGCTGGTGAGCCGCGCCAGCGCCGCGAGCACGAGCGGCGCCGCCGGATCGACGCAGGTCGCCGTCTGGTGATGCTCGTTGAGCATGATGTTAACGCCTTCCTCCTCGGCGATCTGCCATTCGCGCAAGAAGCGGTCGTAGAGCTCGGCGCCCTTCTTCGGGTCGTAAAGCCGGTTCGGCAACGTCACGCGGATCGAGGGATATTCCTCGGCCGGCGGCAGGAAGGGATAGGCGTTCTCGCTGAAATGCCAGGCTTTCATTGGCTCGAGACTCCCTGCTCGAAGAAGGATAGAACTTTGGCGACGAAGGCCTCGGGCTGCTCGAGTTGTGGCGAGTGGCCGGCCGCGGCGATGGTCTCGATCCGCGCGTTGGGCACGAGCTTTGCATATTTGGCGAGATAGTCCGCCGAGACGAGCCCGTCGCTCGCGCCGCGCATGAAGAGGACCGGCATGTCGACGCGATGGAGCCGATGCTTCAGCTTCGGATTGTGCATGTAGGGCTCCCAGGTCAAGAGCGCGAGCGTCTCGTTGTTGCGCGCGATCACGGTGAGCTCGTCCTTCGAGAGCTTCGAGAGGTCGATTTGCGCCTTCGCCGGATCGTGGAAGGTCAGTCTCGTGAATTGCTCGCGCGGCATGGCGAAGATGTCGGGAATGTCGAGCTTATCGCGGCTGCCGAGCTTCACGCCTTCGGGCCCGACCAGCACCAGCTTCTCGATCCGCTCGGGTGATTTGGTGGCGAGCTCCGCGGCGATCCAGCCGCCGATCGAGCAGCCGATGAGCTTCGCGCGCGGCAGATCGAGCCGGTCCATCAATTCGAGATGGATATGCGCGATGTCGTCGATGCTGTCGATCCAATCGGGCAGGCTCGACGCGCCGAAGCCAGGATGCGAGGGCGCGATGAAGCGATACTTCTTCGCCAGCATGGCGATGAATGGGTCGTCGGGCTTGAAGCCGCGGCCGCTATGGAAGAACAGCAAGGGCGGCCCCGCGCCCTCTTCGTGGATTTCGAGGTCGACGCTTCCGAGCTTCAGCATGTCTCGCTTCAAGGCTCATGCTCCTCCCTCTGTGCGCGCGGCTTCACCCGATTGGCGCCGTGCTGCGATTGGCTATTTCATTGGCGGGCGGATGAGGCAAGATCACCCCCAAAACCGGATTTTGGCGCAGTTCCGGCGATTTCGGTGACGAGTTTATTGAGGATCGCATCGGCGAAATTGTCATAGCTGTCAACCGAAATCACAAAGCTGCCCGGTCCGCCGATGACATTGTCGCGGTAATAGGCATCGAGCCCGGGCTCGATCCAGGTGATCGGCAGCCCGTTGATCACGATCCCGCTCGTCACCGCATCATCGCGCGCTGCCGAGGCCAGCCTTCCGGCATTGTTCGAGCCGTCGCCCGAGACATCGATGACGTGGCGGCCGCCGCGATAGGGGCTCGCCGCGAGGAGGCTTGCGCCGTAATCGATGGCGCCGCTCAGGGATGTGCCGCCGCCGAACAATCGTCGCGGCGTCGCCTCGATCGCCGCGGCAAGGCGCTCGGCCGAAGCTTCGTCTGAGACGCGCGTCCAGTCGATGACCTGGACATGCAGATTGGGTCCCGTCCATTGCGTCATCGTGACGGCGATCGCATGCCGGGCGCCGGCCGCGACCGCATCGATCACGCGCGGATTGCGGAAGGCGGCGGCGTAGCCCTGCTTCTGCAGCTCGAAACGGG
>CAYMNX010000372.1:0-4404 GCA_964391905.1 uncultured Rhizobiaceae bacterium | reverse complement strand
CGTTCGTGCTCGCACCGCAGACGAAGAAACTCGCAAAAAGCAGCCAGAATGCCCCCGATTGGCTGGCTCGCCCCAATGCCGAGAAAGCAAGGGCGATGGGGTTGGCGCGTGCGGCGGGCGCCGTTGCTTCATCGCCCGCGCCATAGGGCTTCGCGCCGATCTCAGCGGGGTTTTCCGGCAGGAGAAAAGCGACGATCGGGATCATGGCCGCAGCGACGGTCGCCGTGATCCAGACAACCGCACGCCAGCCATCCGATTCCGCCACCGAGGCCAAAAACGGCAGAAAGACGAGCTGGCCAGTCGCCGTGCTTGCCGTGATGATGCCCATCACGAGCCCCTGCTGCTTGTTAAACCAGCGATTGACGACAGTCGCGCCGAGCACCAGTGCCGTGACGCCCGTGCCGAGACCGACGGCAAAGCCCCAGGTCAGAACCATCTGCCAAGGTGCAGTCATCAGCGTGCTGGCGGCGACGCTAACGGTTAGGAGCGTCAGAGCGAGCAGCACAGTACGGCGAATGCCGATCTGCTGCATCAGCGCCGCTGCGAACGGCCCCATCAAGCCGTAGAGCATGATATTGATCGAGATTGCGAGCGAGACGATGCCGCGGCTCCAGCCCAGGCTTTGCTCGAGCGGTACGATCAGAACGCTGGGCGTCGCGCGGACCGCGACCGCGGCGAGCAGGACGAGGAAGGTCACGGCGGCGGCGACCCAAGCGTAGTGAACGCGTCCATGCACCAACCGCGCGATGGCTCTCATTGCAAGCCCGCTCCCCTTTGCCTATAAACGAGACAGATCGGTCTATGTGGTAGACGATACAGACCGGTCTCTCTCTTGTCAAACCGCCGGCGGAGCATTGCCATGCGTCAGCAGAAATCGATGGCGGCAAAATTGACGACGCGGGAGGAGCCGCGCGACAAGCGGTCGGCGCGTGAGCGTCTTCTGGCTGCAGCTAACGATCTGTTCTACCGCCAGGGCATCCGCTCGGTCGGGATCGACGAGATCATCGCCGCAGCCGATGTCGCCAAGATGAGCCTCTATCGCACCTTTCCCTCGAAGGACGAACTCGTCGCTGCCTATCTGCGCGAGCGCGATCAATCCTATTGGCGCTGGTGGGACGAGGTGGTGGCCCGCCATCCCGGTGCGCCGCGCGCGCAGTTCTCGGCGCTCTTCCGTTCGCTCGCGCGCCGTGCGACGCGCTCCGACTACCGCGGCTGCCCTTTCACCAATGCCGCGACCGAATTCCCCGAGCCCGATCACCCCGGCCGCGCGGTGGCCGTCGCCAACAAGCGTGAGCTGCATCGCCGGCTACGCGATCTCGTCCGCGCCATCGGCGTGCGCGATGCGGCAGGCTTGGCCGATCAGCTCGTGCTGCTGTTCGAGGGCACTTATTCGAGCGCACAAACTTTCGGTCCCTCGGGACCGGCGCATCGTGTTACCGAAGCGGCCGAGGCGCTGCTCGCGGCGCAGCTCGCTTAAGCGCCGACGATCTCGCTCGCGCGATATCCCTGCGCATAAAGAAGCGCCGTCAGATCCGCATGATCGATGCGCCAGCGCGCGGTGGCCGCAACAACGGGCTTTGCGTGATAGGCGACGCCCAGCCCGGCCGCCTCGATCATCGGCAGATCATTGGCACCGTCGCCAACTGCGAGCGTCGCGGTAAGCGGCAGGTGGTGCTCGGCCGCGAGCGACGTCAGCGTGCCGAGCTTGGCTTCGCGCGCGAGAATCGGCTCCCGCACCCGACCGGCGAGCTTGCCGTCCTTGACGACGAGATCATTGGCGATCGCGACATCAAAGCCGAGCGTCGCTTTTATGTCATCGGCAAAGACATGAAACCCGCCCGAAACCAATGCTGCATAGGCACCATGGGTGCGCATGGTCGCGACCAGAACGCGGGCACCGGGATTGATCCGGATCCGCGCCGCTACCTCGGACAGCGCCGCTTCCGGCAAATCCGCAAGGAGCGCAACACGCTCGCGCAACGCGGCGGCGAAGTCGATCTCGCCATTCATGGCGCGCGTCGTGATCGCGGAGATCTGCGGGCGCAGCCCGCGCAGATCGGCGAGCTCGTCGAGCATCTCGTTGGCGATAATAGTCGCCTCCATATCGGCAACGAGAAGCATCTTCCTGCGGCCCGCCGCGGGCTGCGCGAATACATCGATGGCGATATCGCCCCATTTTTGCGCCAGCGCCGCGCGGCAAGCGGCATCGGCCTGGTCAGGCGGCAGATCGTCGAAAGCAAGATCGCAGGCGATACCTTCGGCGAGCCATTCCATCGCGACGATCTCCGCGCCGAGATGGGTGAGCGCGTGTTTTGCTTCAGCGGCGGCATCGGCGATTGCCGATGAAGCGGCGTCGGTCGCGACCAGCGTCAGAACGTTTTCGGCCATGAGCGCGTTTATCGGTGAGCGCACCGCGAAAGGCAAGAAAGTATCTTCATCATACTTGCATGGCGCACTTGCGAGCCGTTCGCGGAAGTGCTGAAAATGCCGGCCTCGAGACCCTGTATGACTGCAACACCCTCAGATTGGAGGAGAGCTGACACCGACGCGATTTTCGATCGCACAGGGGCAGTCACGTGCCCCGGCTATTCCGCCTTCCTTGGTGAGCTCTGGTCGTTGATCGCCTATCGCCCGAACCAACCTTGGAAGTCTCACTTTCCGACGAACCGCGGGCATGGCGTTCTGGTCATTCCAGCTTTTCTCACGGGAGATGCTTCGACCTTACCCTTGCGTCGATTTCTCGCAGGTTGTGGCCATCGCGTCTATGGTTGGACGCTCGGGACGAATTGGGGACCAACGCCGCGCATTTTGGCAGGATTGCGTCGGCGTCTCGCTCTCCTCAATGCACAAGAGGGCGGGCCGGTGAGTATCGTCGGCATCAGCCTTGGCGGCGTGCTCGCGCGCGATTTGGCGTATGATCGAGCGCGGGACATCCGTCAGGTGATTACGGTGGTGAGCCCCTTTCGCTTGCCAACCGCGAGTACGATCGCGCCGCTCGTTCGTCTGTGTGCGCGATGGCACGCACCGCACATCGATATCGCGCGTCTCGCGACGCCGCTGCCCGTGCCGACGACCGCGATCTTCACGCGCGATGACGGCATCGTCGCCTGGCAGTCTTGCCTTAGCGAGGATCAGAATTGTCACTGCATCGAGGTCCATGGCCGCCATTTGACGATCTGCCGCAATCCGGAAACACTGCGCGCCGTCGCGGTCCAATTGAGCAGCGCTTCGCTGCAAACGCCATAAGGTTCCCGCCGTAAAGCATGCTAGAAGCCAGCGAATGGCCGGTCTCGCATCCATTGTCATTGTCGCAGGCCCGACGGCCAGCGGAAAATCGGCGCTGGCGCTGGCGCTCGCTGAAGAATTTCGCGGCACGATCATCAATGCCGACAGCCAACAGGTATATCGCGACCTCGAGATCGTGACGGCCCGCCCCGGCGCCGCCGAGACGGCGCGCGCGCCGCATCGGCTCTATGGCTTCATCGATGCCGCCGAGAATTGCTCCGTCGGACATTGGCTGAAGCTCGCGCGCGCCGAAATCGACGCAGCGCGTCACAACGGACGGCTGCCGATCCTCGCCGGTGGAACGGGATTATATGTCGAAGCGCTGCTCAAAGGCTTGGCGGAGCTGCCGGAGATTCCCGCAGCTCTGCGTGCCGAGGTGCGTGCGCTCTATGGGCGTCTGGGCGGCGAAGCGTTCCGTGCCGCGCTGGCGGAATTGGATCCCGAGGCAGCAGCGCGTCTGCCGACGAGCGATGCGCAGCGCCTCACCCGCGCCTATGAGGTCGTGATGGCGACTGGGCGTCCCTTGTCGGAATGGCAAAAGCGCCAGAGTCCCGGGCCGGCTTTGCGCGCCGCGATCGTGCTTTCCCTCCCGCCACGCGCATCGCTTTACGCCGCCTGCAATGCACGAGTCTTGCGCATGGCGGAAAACGGGGCGGAGGCTGAGATCGCAGCTCTTCTCGGCCGCGGGCTCGACAAAAATCTTCCAGCCATGAAAGCGGTCGGGGTCCGCGAATTCGCTGCTCTGCTTGACGGGCGTAGCTCTTATGCCGAAGCGATTGCTGCAATGCAGCAAGCGACCCGCCAATATGCGAAACGTCAATACACGTGGTTTCGACGGCGAATTCCGGATGGCGAGCGGGTCCAAAAGCTGGTCATCGATCAGCAATTTTCGGAAAGTTTGCTCCCCGGAATTTTTTCATTTATTCGTCAGTTTCTGTTGACCGAGTCGGACTAGGTCAGTAGGGTGGCGGGCTTCGCGGCGGAAATCCTAGGCCGTTGCGGTACTTGGGAGCATGTCATGAATGCGGAACAGATGAGCGGGGCCGAAATGGTCATCAAGGCGCTGGGCGACCAGGGCGTTGATGTCGTATTCGGCTATCCGGGCGGCGCTGTTCTGCC
>CAYMNX010000371.1:0-6105 GCA_964391905.1 uncultured Rhizobiaceae bacterium | reverse complement strand
GGTCCTCCATTGGGGCAGCACCTCATCGCCGCGAGCGCCCGAATCCCGCGTCTCAATGGCATTCGAGTTCCAAAGCACTGAGGCGCCGCCCTTCAACCTGCCGCTCCTGCCGCCATTGAGCTCGTTTCCGTTCGAGTCGCGATTCAAGCTCATAGCCAAGCAAGTGCTTCAATATCGGCACATGTACGAGGTCGATCCCGTCATCGAGCGGATGGCGCTCGAGCTTCTCGCTTGAAGCGGGTGGATGGCTCAGCGCCGCGCCTTTGCCGCTCCCGGCGGCTCACCCAAGAGATCGGCGACCTGTGCGCGCCGCGCCCAATACTCCCAAGCGCGCCACATCTCGGCAGTGTTGGGATTGAAGAGATCGGTGCGCGCCTCGATCTCGCCCGCGTGAAGCGTCTGGGGCTCGCCCAAGCGCAGCGCCGCCATATGGACGCGCGCATTCTTAGGCGCATAAACGCCGATACGCACCGCATCCATGATCGAGCGCCCGGCCGCGGCAAAGCCGTGGCCGCGCATCAGGACGAGGCGATTGCCGCCGAGGCGCTTGGCGAGGTCGCGGCCCTGCTCCATGTTGCGCACCAAGAGATTGGTGTTGGGGCCGAATTGCTCGGCGATGTCCCAGACCGGCACATCGGTGCCGATGACGCTGCCGGAATGGATGACCGGCACGAGCTTCGCCTTGGTGATGCCATAGGGCAGAAGATCCTCGGCGTGGCTGTGGATCACGGCCTGCACTTCCGGCCGCGCCTCGTAGATCGCGCCGTGGATGAAGCGCTCGAGATAGGGCGGGCGGCCGTCATCCTTCACCGGTTTGCCCTCGAGCGTGAATTCGACGATGTCCGTGCCCTCGACGAGCTCCGGGCTGCGCGACCAGGAGAGAAGATAGCGGCCCGGATCTTGCGGATGGCGCATGCTGACATGGCCGTACGCATCGACGACGTCCTCGCGCGCGAGAATGCGGTTCGCGATCACGAGGTCGCGCCGGGCCTGTTCCAATTCTTCCATGATGAAACCTCGATATTTGCTGAGCGGTGAGAGCCTAGATTTTTCCCTGACGATGGGGCGAGTCCGGCCGCGAATGGTCGAACTTTAGATAGTGCTGGCGCAAAAGATCCTTGCCGTAATCGTTGCCGTTGGGCGTGCGCACCAGCGTATGGGTATGGTTGCGCGTCGGCTCATCGTTGTCGAGCGCGATGCCGATCTGATGATCGAATTCGATCAGAATCACCGGGTTGAAGACGCGGTAGTAGAAGGGATTGACCGCGTCGCAATGGCCGATCCAGGCAAAGCGCGTCTCGGCGATGTGACGCTTCACCTCGTCAAATCGAATTTCGGCATGGCCGGGGCGGATGCGGCCGGTATAGAGGCCGATGAGGTCAAGCAGCCGCTCGCGCTGCTCCTTCGTCATATCGTTATAGTGAATGCCTTCCTCCGGCAGCACGCGATTGTCGTTGAAGGCCGTGCATATGACATCGAAAGGCAGCTCCATGCCGATGCGCGCCTTTCCCTGTTGCTCGGGGCTGAAGGCGCTCATCAGCGCATAGCCTTTCTCTTCCTCTTCCTTGAAGACGCGCGTGCCCTTGTATTTGCCGAATTTCGCCTCGACCGGCTCCGAGCCCATGAAATTGGGCGTCAGCACCATCTGGTCGCCGAGGATGAAGCAGTTGATGATGAGGTGATGACCGTCGAGCTGCCAGCCCCAAGGCGCGGTTGAAGACGGCGTCCCCATGATGCTCATCCAGTAATACCACTCGCCGTATTCGGCCGGGCGGTTGGTGATCTCGTTGATATGCTCATTGAGCTTCATGACGTTGCGCGCCGCATCGAAACCCGCCCGGCTCATGCTCGTGCGAACGATGTCGAGCGCCGCGTTACGTTGCTGGCCATCGAGGTCATTGAGCAAGCAGCCGTGGCGCATCAGGAAGATATGCATGTTGTGCCAGGCCTGCCACGGTCCCGTGTCAAGATCGAATATCGCCGCGGCGCGTTGCTCGGCGGTGAGGCTCGCGAGAAAAGAATTCGCGGCATCGGCGACGGCCTGGAGCGGGATGCCGGTCTTCATCACCGGGAAAAGCTCGGCGATCGGCGCCGGCCCGGTGGTAATGCCCTTGAAGGGCGCCGCGATCTCTGCCTTACCGCGCTCATACATCTTTTGGAGGAATTCGGGGAGCGGGAAAGGCTCGAGCGCTTTACCGCCGCGGCTTGGCCGCGGCCGAAATTCGCGGACCTCGTTGGGCATCGCTTCCTCCCCTCACATCGTTTTCCCGATGCTAACACGGGAAGACAAGAGTGTCTGCCCGGGCGTGCTTCTTGTCGCAAACCGGGCTCCCTGTTCAAGGGCGCGTCAAGATAGTGGGTACCGGCTGCGAATGCGAAATAGCGTGAACAGCACGAAGGCCGGCTTGCGCGTCCCAGTCTATTAGCTCGTTCGAGCCTGGCTCTTGGCTTATCCGGTTATGCCCTCGTCGAATGGAGCAAAAGCAGACCAATCAAGCTCCGATCGGCCCAGTCGACCGTCGATAGCATCAATACGTTCTAGTCGTGGATATCGCGGTCGCCACCCAGGTCGGATGGCGAGCATTCCGTGGAGCCTGGCAGACAGAAGGAGTTGAATTCATGTTGCGAACAATGACCATCCTTAAGGGGTCGATCGCTGTAATGCTATTTTCGACGACGCTGGCCTTCGCCGATTCGGGCGACTCGTCCAATTGGCGCCTCGATCCAAACAACCCCAATTGCAGCCCAGGCGTTAAGGGGTGCACCGCGAACTATCCGACATCGGAGATCACGAAAAACGATCCATCGAACCAAGCTCTCGACCCCAGCAATCCCAATTGCAGTCCCGGGGTCAAAGGCTGCACCGCGAATTACCCGACTTCCGATACGGCGAAGCAGGGTATGGCAAAGCAGAAGGAAAAATAGGCGCGTTGTCCCTAGGCCTACGTTCCGCCGTCCCAGACGCTTTGATCGTCGGGGCAGATTGACAGCTCCATCGGTACCTTTATAGATTCGGAGCGATGCGGGTGGGCTTCATTGGCCTTGGCCGGATGGGAGCGCCCATGGCGCGAAATCTGGCAAAGGCCGGTTACGGACTTTCGCTATTCGACATTCGAGCCGACCTCGCGGCGTCGCTTGGGGCAGCGCTCGGCGCGCGGGCGCTATCCAGTCCCGCCGAGGTTGCACAACATTCGGACCTCGTGGTTCTGAGCTTACCCGGCTTTGCGCAAGTCGGTGCCGTCATGCTGGGTCCTCAAGGAATATTGGCCGGCGCGGCACGGGGTCTGATCGTTGCCGACACAACGACGGCCGGCGTCGACGAAAGTCGCGAGCTCGCGATGCAATCGGCGAGGGCCGGGGTGCAGTATCTCGATGCGCCAGTGAGCGGCGCGCCGATCGGCATCACTGCCGCCGAAGCTGGTACCTTGACGGTGATGGTGGGCGGCGATGCAGCGGCTTTCGCGAGCGCCCGTCCCGTTCTTGCCGCAATCGGCGCCAATGTGCGCTGGGTCGGCGCAAGCGGCAACGGTTCGGCGATCAAGCTGATCAATCAGGCGATCTATGTCGCTTATATGGCGGCCTTCGCCGAGGGGCTCGCGCTTGGCGAGGAGCTCGGAATTCAGCTCGATGCGCTGCTGGATGTGCTCGGCACCTCCGCTGCCGGCAATCCGACCATCTCGACGAAATACGAAGAGCTGAAAGGCTTGTCGAGCAAAGCCTTCGCCATCGACAGCGCCCTTGGCTATCTCGAGCTTGTCGAACATGCATGCCGCGACAGCGCGCACGCAACGCCGATTTTTGATGCGGCCCGTGCCTCGCTGCGCCGCGCCTCGCAGCAATTCCTGGGTAAGGCGGATCTGATCGTCGCGCGCAACGCATATCTGTCGAAAAAGCTGCCGCCTTCGTGAGCGCGGATGGCCGGTCATGGAGCTCGGCGCCCCGTCCACCGTGACATGGTCGGGATCAGGCCTTGCCGTGACTGTAGCGTGGAAGTCGCCAGTGCCGATTTCATGAGCACCTGTCGCGACTTTGGTCAGAGCGTCGCCGGACGCCTGTGTCCGGAAGTCCATTATTGGCGGAGACGCTGAGGCCAGCTCCCACGGGCTGCTTTCCATAACCGGCGCCGGCGGTTAGTTGGCGTCGCATGGCTGCGACGACGATATGCTAAACATATGTAGCGCCAAAGCGGAAGCAGAAGAGGGACGGCGCATGGGAGACTTTTCGGGATACGTATTCGAGCCGTTGCGAGATGGCGGGGAATTCGCGCTCTACCGCGGCCGACGTCCAGATACGGCTGACTCGATCCTCTTGCTAGCGCCCGCCGCTCCTTCGGCGGATCTCGAGCGCCTCGAGCATGAGCATTCCTTTGCGGAAGAGCTCGATTCCGCCTGGGCGGTCCGACCGTTGGCGCTCGCGCGCCACAATGGGCAGACGGTGCTCCTGCTCGAAGACCCCGGAGGCGATCCGCTGGATCGGCTCTTGGGACAACCACTCGAGCTCACGCGTTTCCTCGTTCTTGCCATTTCGCTGGCCGCCACGCTCCGGCAGGTACACCGTCGAGGCCTTATCCATAAGGACGTCAACCCGACGAATTTTCTCATCGATGGCGCCGGCAATGTTCGACTTACCGGATTTGGCGTTAGCTCGCGACTCCCGCGCGAGCGACAAACGATGGCGTCACCGAAGGTCATCGCCGGCAGATTTCCCTATATGGCGCCCGAGCAGACCGGCCGAATGAACTGCACGATCGATGCCCGCAGCGATCTCTATTCATTGGGCATAACGCTCTATGAAATGCTGACCGGCGGGCTCCCCTTCACGGCCTCCGATCCCATGGAATGGGTCCATTGCCATATCGCGCGCCGCCCGACACCGCCGAATGAGCGCGTGAGCGGGGTTCCAGATGTCGTCGCGGCGATCGTCATGAAGCTCCTCGCCAAGACGGCCGAAGATCGATATCAGACGGCCGCCGGGATCGAAGCCGATCTTCGGCGTTGCTTGGCAGCATGGAAGAGGTACGGCCGCATCGATCCGTTTCCGCTCGCCGAGCAGGATGCGTCGGGCCGATTGCTCATACCCGACAAGCTTTACGGGCGCGATGCCGAGATCCGCGATCTCACCATTGCTTTCAACCGTGTCCGGGCGCATGGCACAACGCAATTCGTCCTAGTGTCGGGCTATGCCGGCATCGGCAAATCGTCCATTGTTCACGAATTGCACAAGCTCGTCGTCCCGCCGCGCGGCCTTTTTGCCAGCGGTAAATTCGACCAATACAAGCGCGACATCCCCTATGCGACCTTGGCTCAGGCTTTTCAAAGCTTGATCCTCGAGCTGCTTGGCAAAAGCGAGGCGGAGCTGAGGCTATGGCAGCAAACGCTCAGTGAGGCGCTCGGCCAGAACGGTCAGTTGATCGTCAATTTGATTCCCGAGCTTTCTCTTATCATCGGCGATCAACCGCCTGTCCTCGACCTGCCGCCGCGCGACGCCAAAACCCGTTTCCACTTGGTATTCCGGCGCTTTCTCAGTGTGTTCGCCCGACCCGAGCATCCGCTCGCGCTGTTCCTCGACGATCTGCAATGGCTCGATACCGCGACGCTCGAGCTAATCGAACGGCTTGTCACGGATCCGGAAGTAAAATACCTGCTCTTGATCGGCGCCTATCGCGACAACGAAGTCGATGCCGCGCACCCGCTCATGCGGACATTGCAGACCATTCGTGAAGCCGGAGCAAGCGTCGGCAGGATCATGCTCGGTCCTCTTGCATTCGACGATGTGGCAACGATCGTCGCCACCGCGTTGCACGCCACGCCGGAGCGGATCGGCCCCCTGGCCGAGTTGGTTTTCGAGAAGACGGGGGGCAATCCCTTTTTTGCAATTCAATTCCTTATCGCGCTGACCGAGGAGGGACTCCTCGCTTTCGATCAGGATCTCCGCCTCTGGCAATGGGACGTCGATCGCATCCGCGCCAAAGGGATGACCGATAATATCGTCGACCTCATGGTGGGAAAGCTCGCGCGCCTAACGACGGGAACTCAAGATGTCCTGAAGCTCTTTGCTTGCGTCGGCAACAGTGCACCGAGCGCCACGCTGGGCTTGGTTCTCGGG
>CAYMNX010000370.1:0-14480 GCA_964391905.1 uncultured Rhizobiaceae bacterium | reverse complement strand
CGCAGCGCGACAGGGTTGAAGCATAGGATTGTGGAGTGATCGATACTCAAGTTCTGATTGTCGGTGTCGGTCCGGTCGGTTTGACGCTCGCCATCGATCTCGGCAATAGCGGCATTCGCGCGATGCTCGTCGAGCAGAAGGCGGCGCCCGCCTTCCTGCCGAAGATGGAGCGGTGCAACGCCCGCACCATGGAGATTTATCGCCGGCTCGGCATCGCCGAGAAGATTCGCGCCGCGGGCCTCGGCGCCGACGTGCCGATGGATGTGTTCATCGTGCTGTCGCTGACGGAGCCGCCGCTCGTCCATCATCCCTACCCGTCGGTCAATGCCGCGCGCGCCGAGATCGCCGCCGTCAATGACGGAACGATGCCGCTCGAGCCCTATCAGCTCATCTCGCAATACACGCTCGAGCCGCTGCTCAAATCGATCGCCGAGACGTTGCCGAATGTGAGCGTGCGCTTCGGCTGCGAGTTCCTGTCCTTCACGCAGGATGCGGAGGGTGTGACGGCGCAAGTGAAGACCGCCGCCGGAACCGAAACGGTCCGCGCCCTCTATCTCGTCGGCTGCGATGGCGGCGCAAGCACGGTCAGGAAGGAGCTCGGCATCAAGCTTCGCGGCGAGGCCAATCTCCTGGAGCAGCGCCAGGCCCTCTATCGCTGCGATGAGCTCTTCGCGCGCATGCCGCTCGGCAAAGGCCCGGGTCACGGCCGGCACTATCACGTCGCCGACAATCACCATTCCTTCCTCATCATGCAGGATTCGACCAAGCATTTCACCCTGCACGGCGTCGCCGCCAGCAACGAGGAGATGAAGGACCGCTTCCAAGAGATCGTCGGCGTGCCGGTCCGATACGAGATGATCACCTGCAATCCGTGGCGGCAGAATCTGCTGCTCGCGGAGCGCTACCAGGACCGCCGCGTCTTCCTCGCGGGCGACGCGGTGCATCTCGTCATCCCCACCGGCGGGCTCGGCATGAATAGCGGCGTCGGCGACGCGATCGATCTCTCCTGGAAGCTCGCCGCCACCTTGCAAGGCTGGGGCGGGCCCAACCTGCTTCGCTCTTACGAGCTCGAGCGGCGCCAGATCGGCGACCGCAATGTCGGCGCCTCGCGCTATGCGACCCAAGGCCGGCGCAAATGGCGCGCGCTGTGGAAGCCCGATATCCGCGACGACACGCCCGCGGGCGCGGCGACACGGGCGCGGCTTACCGCGGTCGCGGATGAGGAGCAGCGCAAGAGCAACGAGATGATCGGCGCCGAGCTCGGCTATCGCTATGTCGATTCGCCGATCATCTGCGACATTCCCGGCGGGCCCGAGCATCTCTTCCGCACCTATCAGCCGACGACCTGGCCGGGCGCGCGCCTGCCGCATGTCTGGCTCGAGGATCGCACGCCGATTCAGGATCGCATCCCTTACGACGGCTACACGATCCTGAAGCTCGGCCGAACCAAGGCGGATCTATCCGGCCTCGCGAAGGCGATAGGGTCCTTCGGCGCGCCGGCGACGACCTTGGAGATCCCGGATCAGGCGGCGCGCGATGTTTACGGCTACGATCTCCTGCTGCTGCGCCCCGACATGCATATCGTCTGGCGCGGCAATACGCCGCCCGATGACGCGATCGAGGTCGCGCGCATCGCGACGGGGCACTAGATCGACTGTTTCGCTCGACCTTTTAGGGTCAAGGCGCGAGAACGCCAGGCAACGCAGCGGCTTGCTTGACCCAGCTTTCCATTTGCGCCTCGTCGAGCGCGTCGCCCTCATGGATGTCGAGGTAGCGCGTGTCCTTGCCCTTGCTGGCGCCGGGCGGGACCGGTCGCAGCGACGTGCCGCGAAAGAAGGCGACCTTGACATAGCGCGTGAAGGTGTGGAACCCCAGGAACCACCCCTGGCCCTCGATGCCATAGAAGGGCGAGTTCCACTTCACCGCCTTGCACACGCCGGGAACGGTGCGCATGATGAGCGCGTCGAGGCGCTTGCCGAGGTCACGCTTCCAGCCCGGCATCGCGGCGATATACGCCTGCACTGGGGCATCGCCGTCAGCCTTCGCGATCTGAGGATTGCCGCCTGCGAGAAGGAGCGGCTTTGCGAGCTTGCGCGACCGCGCTGCCGCCTTGGGCGGTTTGGCTTTCGCAGCGGCTCGCTTGGCGGCGGCCTGCTTGGCGATCTTCGCCGATTTCCTGGACTCCTTGCCGGCCATGTGTCCACCCGCAGATGCTATGCGATGCAGCTCTCTAACACGCCCTCGCTTTACGTTGAACTCCGAGGATTGGCTTTAGCTTTGGACTTGTTCAGGGTGACGGCGGCGCGAATGAGAGCCTTCAATGCCTTCTCGTTTATCTTCTCGCTCTCGTGAAAGTCGATGGCGCGCCTCGTGCTCCCCTCGAGGCTGGCGTTGAAAAGGCGTGAAGGATCCTTCAGCGCCGCCCCTTTGGCGAAGGTCATCTTCACGACATTCTTGTAAGTCTCGCCGGTGCAGACAATTCCGTCGTGATACCACACCGGAACGCCTCGCCACTTCCACTCCTCGACGATTTCGGGATCGGCTTCCTTGACCAGGCGGCGAAGCCGGCTGAGCATCTCGCCGCGCCAATCGCCGAGCGCCGCGATCCGCGCATCGATCAGCTGAGAAGGAGACTTGCTTTGCTGCGCGCCGCTCTTCTTCATGGCTGTTTCTCCGCCCTCATCCCGCGCCAATAACCGACAGGATAATATGTGAGTCAACGAGGAGCATCGAGCGGCACGAGAACTGCTCCCGACACCATTCCTGAGTCCGCCAACGATACCAACGAGAAGTGGCGCGGCCTCGCTCGAACATGAACTTATATGACGGCAACGACTCCGCGGCAGCGGCGTTCATCCATGAAATTCGGAGGCGCCTTTGCTGTCCTATCTCGATCCAGCATCGACACTCGCCATCGGTCTTTTGATTTTCGCACTGCTCCTGGTCATCGCGTTCGAGGCGACGAACGGGTTTCACGACGCAGCCACGCTCCCGATCACCATGGTGATCGCCGCCTCGCTCGACTACCTGCTGGAAAGCCCTGCCTTGTTCAATGCCGGATAGTTTGGACGATCGGGCGGCTCAAAAGCGATACCGCGACGAACTCAATGCCCGCCGCGCGGCTTTTCGATATCCGGCAGAAATGCCGTCAGCAAGCCGATGAGCGGCAGGAACGAGCACACTTTATAGACATAGTCGATGCTCGTCATATCGGCGAGGCGGCCCAGCGCCGCCGCGGCAATGCCGGCCATGCCGAAGGCGAGGCCGAAGAAGAGGCCGGAGATCATGCCGATGCGGCCCGGGATGAGCTCTTGCGCATAGACGAGAATCGCCGAGAAGGCCGAAGCGGTGATGACGCCGATCAGCACGGTGAGCACGCCGGTCCAGAAGAGATTGGCGTAGGGCAGCGCCAAAGTGAAAGGCAAGGCGCCGAGGATCGAGAACCACATCACGAATTTCCGGCCCATGCGGTCGCCGACCGGTCCGCCGATCACGGTGCCGACGGCGACCGAGGCGAGGAAGATGAAGAGGTAGATCTGCGAGGCCTGCACCGAGACGCCGAAGCGCCCGATGAGATAGAAGGTGTAGTAGTTCTGCAGACCGGCCGTGTAGAAGAACTTCGAGAAAATCAGCGCGAGCAGCACGGCGAGCGAGAGCGCGACCTTGCGCGAGGGCAGCGGCATCCCATGCGCGCTTGCATGCGAGCGGCTCGGCGCGGTGACGCGCTTTGCCTTGTACCAGCCGCCGATCCGCGTCAGCAGGATGATGGCGAGCAAGGCTGCGAGGGTGAACCAGGCGATGCTGCCCTGGCCGAGCGGCACGACGATGAACGCCGCAAGCAGCGGGCCCAAGGACGAGCCGACATTGCCGCCGACCTGGAAGAGCGATTGCGCGAGTCCGTGCTGGCCGCCCGAGGCCATGCGCGCGACGCGCGAGGATTCGGGGTGAAACACCGCCGAGCCGACGCCGATCAGCCCCGCCGCGACCAGCAGCAAGGCAAAGCTCGGCGCGTGCGCCAAGAGCACGAGACCGATCAGGGTAAAGGCCATGCCGATCGGCAGTGAATAGGGCTTCGGGCGGTGATCGGTATAGAGCCCCACCAGAGGCTGAAAGACCGAGGCGGTGCATTGATAGGTGAGCGTGATGAGCCCGACCTCAGCGTAATCGAGCCGGAACACGTCGCGGAAAAGCGGATAGATCGCCGGCACGAGCGAGGCGATCATGTCGTTGAGGAGATGGCAAAAGCTGAGCGCGCCAAGGATCGCGAGCGCGACGCTCTCTTTCGCCCGCGGCGCGGGCGCCACGACCGTCGGAAGCGCTACGGAATCGATGGATGCTGCGCTTTCGAGTTCGGTCGGGGTCATGGCCCCACGATTATGACGCCCGCTCCGGATCGCCTCAACGAAACCTCCGTCATGTCAGCCTTCGCTTTTCGGCATGGCGGGTTGACGATTTGCTAACGATGGCGGCTGCCACATGAAGGAATATTGCGGCGCTGGCCGAAACGTTGAGCGACTGCACCTTGCCGGCGCCGCGGATCGTCACGATCGTCTCGCACGCCTTGAGCGTCGCAGCGGCGAGCCCCTCTTCCTCATTGCCGAAGACGAGCGCCAAGGGACGGTCGGACGCGGCGAGATCGCGCAGCGCTCTGCCTTTGTCGAGCGCCGTGCCGACCACATGAAAGAACGGGCGCAATTGCTTCAGCACCGTGGGCAGCCGGCTCGCGCGATAGAGCGTCACATAGTCGAGCCCGCCTTCGGCGATGCGGTGGCTCGCATCGGAAGGCAGCGCCTGCGCCGGATGATCGGACAAGACGATGCGCGGCAGGCCGAAGAAAGCGGCGGTGCGCGCGATCGCGCCGAGATTCTGCGGGTTGCTCACGCCGTCGAGCAGCACGAGCGGCTTGCCGTCTCGCGCCCAGTCGCGCGCCGCGCGCGGATCGAACGCGGCCATCGGCGCCGGCTGAGCGAGCGCGACGATCCCGCCATGCATGACGCTGCCGGCGACGCGCTGGAGCTCCGCATCGTCGACCAGCCGATAAGGCTTGCGGGCGCGCGCCAGCGCGGCGCAAAACTCGCCGGCCTTGGTCTTCATCCGCTCGTCGAAGAACAAGCGCTCGACACGCTCGGGTGCGGTCGCAAAGAGCGCGGCGAACGCCGGCATTCCGGCAATACGCCAGAGCTTTGCCTGGTCACGCGCCATTCAAGCGGACTTTCCGGCGGCGCCGTAGTCGCGCAGCACGATCGCGGGATCTTGCGCGAGCGCGGCCTCGCTTGTGGCGCCGCGCGGCTGCGATTGCGCCTCGAGATAGGCGCCCAGTTGGCGGGCGCGCGCGACAAGGGCCCGGCCGAAGGCGCAGCGCTCGCGATCGTAGCGCGCGAGCGCCGCAGCGAGATCGCCGCTCGCTGCGATCGCATCGGCGAGGCATGCCGCATCGAGCGCCGCCTTGGTCACGCCCGCGCCCACATGCGGCCGCGCGACGAAGGCGGAATCGCCCAAGAGCGCGACGCGGCCGATGACCATGCGCGGCGTCTCGACATCGAAAATCCCGTGCGGAAAGGGCTGCGCCGTGCGCCCGACGATGGCGGCCAGCGGCGGCGCGAGCTTCGCCGCCGCCTCTTTGAGACCGCGCAGCACCTCGGGGCGCACGAGGGCCGGCGGGATCGAGCTGCCGTGGCAATGGCCGCCCGCATCGGTGCAGAGCGCGGGCAGCGTCGCCGCGAGATCGGCGGGGCGGAACCAGATCCAATAGTAGCGCCGCCGGCCGGGCCGCGTGTCGGCGTCGCGTCCCGGCATGCCGAGCGCGAGCATGAGCTCGCCCGCGGGCAGGCAAAAGCTCATGCGGCCGAACAGCAGCGCGTGCTCGTCGGGCGTGAGCTCGCTTTCATCGATGACGCCGCGCCAGGCGACGTAACCGGCATAGCGCGGCGTCACCTCGGGCAGAAGCTGCGCGCGCACCGTCGAATGGATGCCGTCGGCGCCGATCAAGAGATCGCCCTCGGCGCGCGTGCCATCGGCGAAGATCGCCGCCACGCGATCGCCGCTCTGCTCGACGCGCTCGAGCCGCATGCCGGCGCGATACCGTTCCGCCGGCCACGCCGCCTTGAGCGGGCGATAGACGCGGTCCCAGGAGCTGTTGACCGAGGCCGTGGGCACCTCGTGGGTGACGACGCCATCGCGGCCGAGGCAGATGCGCGCGCGCACGGCGACGCCGGCGGATGGATCGAGCGCAATGCCGATGCGGCGCAGGATGTCGAAGAGGTCGCTGCGCGTGCCGATGCTGGCGCCGCGATCGGCGAGGTCGCTGCGGCTACGCTCGTAAAGGATCGCGTCCCAGCCGATAGCGCGCAGCAAATGGGCGGCAAAGAGGCCGCCGACCGAGCCGCCGATGATCAAGGCGCGTGGGCAATTCATGACCGGCGATCTTAGCGGATCGCGCGACGCGCGCGACATTTGACGCACCCGCCGGCGGCCGGAATAATTGCGTCACGCAAAGCATCGGGAGGAAGCGATGACGGCGCACGGGCTCATCGATGAAGGCACCGCCTATGGCAGGAAGCCGGGGCAGCCGAACCGCGATCTCACCGACACGGCGCCGGGCACCAAGATGGGGAACCTCTTGCGCCGCTATTGGCATCCGATCGGTCTCGCCGCCGATGCCACGACGACGCCCCGGCGAATCCGCGCCTTGAGCGAGGACCTGATCCTTTTCCGCGACAAAGAAGGCCGCCCCGGCCTCCTTTACCCGCGCTGCGCCCATCGCGGCACGACGCTCTATTACGGCAAGGTCGAGGAGCGCGGCATTCGCTGCTGCTATCACGGCTGGCTCTTCGATGCCCAAGGCCATTGCCTCGAGCAGCCTTGCGAGCCCGAGCTCGGCCGCCATCGCGACAAGGTACGGCAGCCCTGGTATCCGGTCGAGGAGCGCTACGGCCTGATCTTCGCCTATATGGGCCCGCCCGAGAAGAAGCCGGTCCTGCCGCGCTGGGACGTGCTCGAAGAGCTCGCGGACGATGAGACGATCGTGGCGAGCGACCATATCCAGAGCGGGCCGAAGGTCATCCCGTGCAGCTGGACGCATCATTTCGACAATGTGCCCGACCACTATCACGTGCCGATCCTCCACGGCTCGAACAGCGGCACGCAGTTCGTCGAGATGATGGCGCGCATGCCGAAGATCAGCTGGGAGCATACCGGCAGGGGCATCGCGACCATGGCGCGGCGCAAGCTCGATGACGGCAAGATGATGCTGCGCATCACCGAGGGCATTCTGCCGAATATCCGCCTCATCCCCGATCCGGGCGTGGGGCGCTATGAGAAAAGCGAGTCGGTGAGCTGGCTCTTGCCCGTCGACGACACGCATTACATGCTTTACGCTGCGCTGCGGCAGAAGCCCGGCTTCTCGCGTGCCTTCACCAAGCCCGGCGGCAAGAGCTGGGACGAGATGAGCGAAGCCGAGCACCAGCGATTCCCCGACGACTATGAAGCGCAGGTCGGGCAAGGCCCGATCACGCTCCATTCGGAAGAGCATCTCGGCACGACCGATCAGGGCGTCGTCATGTTCCGTCGCTTGCTGCTGCAGCAGGCGGAGGCCGTCGCCGAAGGCAAGGATCCAGTCGGCCTCACCTTCGCCGCGGACGCGCCGCCCGAGAAGACGACGGCCGGGAATTTCCTCATCGAGGGCTGAACCCTCAAGCCGGCGCGCCGACGCTCACGGCAGCCGCAGCAATCGGCGCGCATTCTCGGCGCGAATGCGGGCGAGATCCGCGGCGCCGACTTCCAGCGCGCCCACCGCCTCGATCGTCCCGCCGATAAGCGCCCTTCCCTCTTCCGCATCGAAGGGCGCGTCGGTCGCGAAGAGGCAGCGGCCGGTTGTGAAGAAATCATGGCCGCAGCGCGTCGCCGCGATATTGCCGTTGAGCGCCGTGTCGGCATAGAGAAGCTTGTAATACTCGACCGGTTTGCGCTTGAGGCCGGCCTGCTCGGCCGCGGGGTTGCGCTCCGTCTCGCCGAAGAAGATCTGGCTGAAGCCCAGGCCGATCTTGCCGGCATAATAAGGAATCATTCCGCCCATGTGGTGGGTGACGATCTTCAAACCCGGCAGCTCGTCATAGAGTCCCGAATAGATGAGCCGCGTCACCGCCGCCGTCGTCTCATAGGGCCAGCCGAAGGTGAACCAGATCTCGGCCTCGGATTGGGTCTCGGTGACATAGTCGGGAAAATTCGGGCCGCGGATCGGATGGATCCAGATCGGCAGATCGTGCGCGGCCATGCGGGCGAAGATCGGCCGGAACTCGGGCGCGCTCAGCGGCTTGCCCGCGACATTGGTGAAGACCTGAACGCCGCGCGCGCCGAGCGTCCCGATGGCGCGATCGATCTCGGCAAGGCACGCATCAACATTGTTCATCGGCAGCGATGCGATGAAAGCGGGAAAGCGATCGGGATGGGCGCGGCACAGCTCGGCGAGGCCGTCATTCGCGAGCCGCGCAAGCTCGGGCGTGCGCTCGGGTCCCGCCAAGAGCTCGATCGGCGGATTGGCGAGCGAGAGAACCTGACGATAGTCGCCGAATTGATCGAGCAGCCGCAGCCGCGCATCGATATCCCACAGGGTTCGCAGACGCGGGAACGCCTTGAGGACGATGTGGCCGGGAATGAGATCGGGAAGCCGATCGAGCAGGCGCTTCGGAAGAAAATGATTGTAGATGTCGATGATCATCGGCGCTCTCCCATCGCGGTGAGGGAATTCTCCGTTCCGCTCGACATTATCCGAGGCCTCGCATACCTTTAAGAAAAATCATTGCGATGGGGAGGAGCCGGTGATCGGGCGTAGAAGCGGAATTGTCGCGGCGATAGCGGCCTGTTTGATCGGGGCGCAAGGCGCTGTGCCGGCCCGCGCCGACGTCTCGCTGACGATGAACGTGGTAATGCCGCGCGCCTCGTCCTTCTTCGTCGGCGTCTATCAGCCCTGGAAGGAAGCGGTCGAGCGCGAATCGCACGGGCGCATCAAGATCGACATGCCGGCCGCCAGCCTCGCGCCGCTGCCGCGGCAATGGGAGATGGTGACGAGCGGCATCGCCGATGTCGCGCTGACGCCGAATGATTACATCCGCGAGCGCGTGAAGCTGCCCTTCCTTGCCGAGATCCCATTCATCGCGCCGAACTCCGTCGCCGCGTCGGTCGCGATCTGGCGAACGCAGGAGAAATTCTTTGCGCCCGCCCATGAATATAAAGGCGTGAAGCTCCTCGGACTCTGGGTCAATGGCGGCAATACGCTGCAGACGATGAAGCGGCCGGTGACGAAGCTCGCCGATTTCCAGGGCCTGAAGCTCTGGGTCGCGACGCCGAACATGAAGACCGCCGTCGAGGCGTTCGGCGCGACGCCGGTCACCGCGCAGGCGGCGAACAGCATGTTCGAATATATGTCGGGCGGCATCGTCGACGGCGCCGTGACCGGCAAGGGCTCGCTCATTTCCTTCCAGCTCGCGCGCTATACCAAGGAGATGACCTTGTTCGCGGGTCAGCTCGGCTACAACGCCTTCACCTTCTTCATGAACGAGAAGAAGTATCAGAGCCTTTCGCTCGAGGATCGCGCCGTTATCGACCGTGTCTCTTACGAGAATCTGGCGCGCTTCGCGGCGCAAGGCTTCGTCGATCAGGACAATCTGGCCGATGCCGCGATCAAGGAGAACGACATCCACGTCCACCAGGCGAGCGCCGAATTCATGGCGGAGCTCAAGCCCAAGGTGGCCTTCTTCAAGGATAACTGGTTCGCGGCGGCGAAGGAGCGCGGCATCGATGCGCAGGCGGCCTACGACTATTACGTGAAGACCGCTCAAGACGTCGCGGCCGAAGCAAAGCCATGAGCGAGATCGGACGCGCCCTGCTGACGGAGGCGCCGTCGCGTCGCCACCACCGCGGCGCGCGGCCCTGGCCGGAGCGCCTTCTCGGCCCAATCGCCGCCGTCTGCCTCTTCGGCATGATGGCGCTGACCTTCGCCAGCGTGGTCGCGCGCTATTTCCTCAATCGCCCGATCGCCGGCGATGCCGAGCTGCAGGGCTTTCTCCTCGGCCTCATCATCTTCTCGGCGCTGCCGCTCGTAACCTTGCGGCAGCGCCATATCGCCGTGCGCTCCTTCGCCGCGCTCCTCAAGGGACGCGCGCTGATCTTTCAGCGCGGCTTCGTCCTCGCCGTCACCACGATCGGTCTCGCCTTCATCGCCTATCTTCTCCTGCTCCAAGGCGAAATGCTGGCCGAAGAGCACATCACGACGAATTATCTCGACATTCCGGAAGCGCCCTTCGCCTATTTCTTCGCGGCGTTGGCACTGGTGGCGGCGGTGGCCGCGGCCGCGCTCTTTCGCGATCTGTCGGCGCAGGCGGAGCCGCTCGAGGAGATCGTCGCGGCGGAAACGGGCGCCGAATAATGCTAACGGCGCTGTTGGGCTTCATCATCATGCTGATGGGCTTCTTCCTCGGCGTACCGCTGGGTCTCGTGCTGTTCACGGTCGGTTTTTTCGGCTTTGCCCTGATCCATCCGGCGGGCTTCAGCGCCGCGATGGCGATGGCGGGGCAGCAGATGCTGGGCCTCACCACCGATTTCCAATTCTCGGTCCTGCCGCTCTTCATACTGGCCGGCAGCTTCGTCAATCACGCCGCGCTTTCGGACGATCTCTACGAGGTCGCGCATCGCTGGCTGGGACATTTTCGTGGCGGGCTCGCGATGGCGACGATCGCGGCTTGCGCGGGATTTGCCTCGATCTGTCACTCGTCGATCGCAACCGCAGCGACGATGGCACGGGTCGCGGTTCCGTCGATGCGCCGCTATCGCTATGCCGATTGGCTCAGCACCGGCACCGTCGCGGCGGGCGGCGCGCTCGGCATGCTGGTGCCGCCGAGCGGCGCGCTCATCGTCTACGGGCTCTTGACCGAGCAGGACATCGCGAAGCTCTTTCTCGCCGCGATCGCACCGGTTCTGATCTCGATCCTCGTCTATTTCCTCGTCATCCGCATCGTGACGTTGCTCAGAGCGCAAGCCGGCCCGCCGGCGCAGCGCGCGAGCTGGATCGAGCGCTGGCGCGGACTCTATAAGGTCTGGGGCGTGCTTGCGCTGTTCCTGCTTGTAATGGGCGGCATCACCTTCGGCGTCTTCACCGCGACGGAAGCCGGCGGCATCGGCGCTGCCGGCGCGCTGACCCTCGCCATCCTTCGGCGCAAGATGAGCTGGACGATCTTCTATGAATCGCTGGTCGAGGCGGCGACCACCACGGCGATGGTGTTCACCGTCATTCTGGGCGCGCTCGTCCTCAACCAGTTCGTCAACATCTCCGGCATGTCGGAGGCGGTGCTCGCCTTCATCCGCGAGCTCCACGCGACGCCGACGGCAATCATCCTCGTCATCATGGCGTTCTACGTGCTGCTCGGCATGTTCATCGAGGGCTTCGCCCTCATCTTCTTGACCGTGCCGGTCTTCGTCCCGATCGTCGGCGCGCTCGGCTACGATCTCATCTGGTGGGGCGTGGTGCTGGTCGTCACGGTCGAGATGAGCGTGCTGCATCCGCCGCTCGGCCTCAACATCTTCGTCCTCAAATCGCTCCTGCCCGAGGTGCCGCTAAAGCAGATCTATTGGGGCGTGATCCCGTTCTGGGCGGGCGATTTCCTGCGCCTCGGCGTGATCCTTGCCTTTCCGGCGCTCGTCCTCTACCTGCCGCGGCTCTTCCTGCGCTGAGTATCGACGCCGCGCCATCTCATCGCGGGCGCAGGCGACGGCCAGCGCGAAGAGCGCGACGGCGGCGAGCGGCGCGAGCGGGAGGTGGAGCGCGGTGCCGATGTTCCGCGACACCAAGGGCACGATGAAGATCGCGGCGAGCCCCGTCTTCAGCCACGGCCGAAAGCCGCATGCCTGTCCGAGGCGGATGAGCCACAGCATCGCGATGAATGCCGTCATGAGATCGTAGAGGAGGACGACCGGGATCGCGATCAGCGTTCCGCTTGCGAGCATCGCCGCCCGCACCGGCAAGCTCAATCGCTGCCACCACGCCCAGGCGACGAGCGCGGCGACGGCAATGGTCGCGCTAGCTTGCACGACGTAAGCCAGGGCGGGACCGCCACCGAGCAAGCGGACCGCGCCGAAAGGGCTGACGAAGCCGGCAAAATCGATGCGGCCCGATTGATACGTGGCGTAGGAGCCGGTGGCGAGGCGGATGAAGCCCTCCCACGTCTCCCAGCCGAACAGCAAGAGCGAGAGTCCGATCATCGCCAGCACCGCAGCCGCGGCGGCGGCGAAGGCGCGCCAATGGCGCCCCGCGGCAAGGGCGACCGGCACGAGCAAGCCGAAATGCGGCTTGTAGCAGAGAAGGCCCAAAGCGAGCCCCGCGAGGGTGGGCCGGCGCGCGAGCAGCAACAATCCGAGCCCCAGAAGCGCCGCGGTGAGAAAGGAATTCTGTCCGAGGCCGAGCGTCCAGAAGATCGACGGAAAGGCGAGCAAGGGCAGCCACGTCGCCCAGCCCTGCGCCGGCAAGGTCGCGCGCGCGACCCAAAGATAGAGCGCGAGGGTCAATAGCTCGAAGGCGATGAAGGCGAGCAAATAGGGAAGGCGCGCAAAGGCGGCGCAGAGCAGCAGATAAGCGGGCGGGTAATAGAAGAATTGATACTCGATCCCCGGTTCGGTCGCGCGCTCTTCCGCGGCTTGATGCGCGGCTTGGTCGTAGGCGAGCGCCGGCGTGCCGTCATCGGCGAGCGCGCCGGCGGCATAAAAGCTCGCGAAATCGGTCGTGGTGGGGCGCTTGAGCGGAACGATCCAGCCATGCGTTCCGGCGACGAGGAAGAGGAAAGTCACCGCCTCGAGCGCGAGGAGGAGAAGGCCATAGGCGCGGATGCGCCGACGGTTGAGCCACGAGCCGCGCCGCAGGGCGGCAAGACATACGTCGAAAGATGGGCCCATCGCCCCCTCGTCGGATCGATCCGGCGGCGCGCGACGCCCGCCGCGCGCCCGACGATAGGGCGGCGGCGGGTAAGAATCCGTTAAGCGCGAGAAACGGGCGGGCTAAAACCCGGCCTCGACCCCGACTGTGGCGATGACGCGGTTGAAGTCGGCGCCGACGCTCGAATTGCGTTGGGCGTAGGTCACGTCGCCCGATAGCCGCCAGATCCGGTTCATGAAATAGCGCACCCCGACATTGCCGGCGTAGGTGTCATCCGAGCGGTTGACGCCGCTGTACTCATCGTTGATGTAGCCGAGGCCGCCGACGAGAACGATATTGCGCCGCAACTCATGCTCGACCGACAAGCTGAGGCTGGTTTCGACCGAGCTCGAAGCCCCGGTCACGACCGTCTCGACGACCGAGCGGGAAAACGCGCCCTTGACCGATGTGAGCTCCGTCGCGCTCCACAGCAGATTGCCGCCGAAGCCCACGCCATGCGGCGAGCTGAAGAGCGGGCTCTGGTACTCCTGCGCGAGATAGCCGGCATACACCTCGCCGGTGAGGAGCCGCGTAATCTCCACCGCCGTTCCGGCGTCGATCTCATAGCCGTTGGAATTGCGCCGCGCCGGGACCGCCGAAATCGTATCGACCGAATTGTATTGCCGCGAATTGCCGACCAGACGCACGAAGGCCTGATAGGGCTGCTGCGGCAGGATTTCGTAGGAAGCGCGCAGCGATCCCACATATTCGATGCGATCGCGGCCCTTTTCGGGGACGAGCACGCCGCCGAAGGTCTCGTTGTTGTTGAAGGAGTAGGAGGTCACGGACGCATCGGCCCGCAAGCCGATCCGTCCCTTTTCGCGCACAGAGCCGATAGAGCCCGTCGAGGTCGTATACTGCGTCGGCTCTCTGATATCGGTGAGGGAATCGGGCGAAGACCGGTCCTCATGCTGCAGCGCGTAGGCGCCGCTCAGCGCGATCCAGCTGCCGTTCTCGATATCGATACGGCCCTGCGCATTGACTGCGCCGTTGTTGACATTCTCGCTGTCGTGCTTCGCATACCATTTGAACTGGCCGCTCGCATTGAATGCCAGGGCGTGGCGGCTCCAATCCGAAATCACGCTGAGGGACGGCTGCAAGGTCGTGTAGAAATCGTCGGACGTGCCGGTACGAATGGCGAAAATGTTGCTGTCGTAAGTCTCCGACAACGCCATCGAGGGGTAGAATATGAAGGCGCCGACGCGCATGCCCAGGCGGTCGTAATCCGGCCGCGCGCGGCTCATGATGGTGCTGAATTCAGGCGGCTGCTCCGTCCCCGGCTCCAGTGAATAACCCTGCGCGCCGGCGATCGGCGCAGTGGACTGCGCCTCGGCCACGCCCGCGCTCAAGAGCACGGCGCCGAGCGCCAGAGTAACGTGCTGGAAGACCTTCATCTTGTTATCCTGCCTCCCGTTCGAAGTCGTTGGAAACCGACAGCGGCGTGATTGCTGCGAGGCCGGCCGGTCGTTACCGCTACACGAGAGAAATACACTATCCGCTTGATGTCAAATATATTTTTCAC
>CAYMNX010000369.1:0-12742 GCA_964391905.1 uncultured Rhizobiaceae bacterium | reverse complement strand
ATTGCCGCCAGCGCGGGAAACGACATGATATCGCCACGGTGCAAGGTGATGATGTAGGGAATGCCCCAAAGCATCCGAACGAGGCGAAAGCAATATTGATAAGGGGCGCCATAATGAAGGTGGATCACATCGATCTCTTCGTCGCGGATGAGCCGCCGTATATCCATCATCATTCCAAGAAATGATAAGGACCAGCCAACGAAGCCACGTAATATTTTTCCTGCCGCGTATGGAGAGCGCAATCGCAAGGTATAATGGACCGAATCGCCGTTCTCGCGCCGCTGCAGGCGCCGCGAGTTCCAATCATTCTCAAGAGGAATGCTGCGGCAAATACTCGCCAAGCTTTGGCCGAGGGTATGAATCATTGTATTGACGCCGCTAGCCTGATCGTCGAGGACAAAGCCGGTCACGGTCAGAATATTCAGCCTACGGTTCATCGTCGTTGTCGGATTATCTCGGGTTCGAATACGGTCTCTCGGGGACGACATTGCAATCTTGTGCCGTGACGAATTCCGGTGCCGGCTGTCAGTCCTGGCGAGCGTAGGCCAACCGTTATTCCCAGCTAGCTAGCTAAGCCATTTATGGGCGCGGTAGATTAGGCGTAGAGAAGCGGCAGAAGCAAGCTCTAGATGGTAACTCGGCCGCTCGCGAAGGTGGATCGCATTCGCCCCCTCCGCCTGCAATGTCAGCTGCTCTTGCGCAGGGCCGAAATGCGCGAACAGGGCGATGAAGGTCTATCTGCGAAGTGCTCGTCGCGATCGCCGGCCGGTCCTCGCGCTTCGTTAACCAAATGGCCCGTAAAAAGCTTTGGAGGACGCGAAGATTTGCAGGCAGAGACGGCCCATGTTAGGTTCTTTGCGCTTTTCGGGAAGCGACGAATTTGAGCACCTGAGCGCGTCGTCGATGATCGCTCCCGATCGCGAGGCGGCCCATGCAGGATTTGGTTAACAATCGACAATCGGCCTATCATATCGGCCGCGCGGCCCATCGCGATGATATCGATCAGAACATCTACGACGCGACCCGTCTTTACTTGGTTGAAGATCTTGGGCTGGATGAGAGCTTCGCAAGAATTCGCGCCCAACAAGAAGTGCAGCGCAAGGTTGCAGTTGCTGCCGCCAATTCGCTTTCTGCCGCCGGCGTCCTTATTGCAGACAGCGACGTTCTCGATCTTGGCTCCGGTCTCGGTGCAATGTCGGAAGAGCTCGTACTGCGTGGCGCGCATGTCGTTGCGCTCGAACCAGGAGCCGCTTGGGCGAATTTGACGCGCCGGCGGGCGGAACGCCACGGCGGCCATTTTCGACTGATCGAGGGTTTCGGTGAGGCTATCCCATTGCCGGACGCATCTGTTGATCTGGTCGTCAGCCTGCAAGTACTCGAGCACGTCAATAATCCTCGACAAGTTCTCGCTGAGGCTTGGCGTGTCCTGCGGCCGGGGGGGCACTTTTATCTCGCGTGTGAGAACTACCTGGCGTTTCGCGAGGGACATTATCAGGTGCCATGGCTGCCGCTTCTGCCCAAGCGGCTCGGTGCGATCTACCTTCGACTGCTGGGGCGACCGCCAAAATTTCTCTACGAGGCTGTTACCTACACGACCTATCCCGCCATATTGCGGGAATGTCGGCGTCTCGGCTTCCTCCGTCACCGCGAGGAGGAGGTGATCAACGGCTTGCGATCGAAAGCAGGCGCGAAATGGTCGATTTTGCGCGGCGTGGCTGGCGCGATTGGAACGGGCGGTGTGTTGTGGCTGGATCGAGCAAAATACACGTTTAAATTCGGCGTCTACGAGTTGTTTCGAAAGCCCAAATGCTGAACCATGCGAGCGCGCCGTTCGGCTTGCTGCGCGATGTTCGCTGCGTCGATGTTTTGCCGGAGTTCTGGGATCGAGGTGACGCGATCGAACGTCGGATTTCATAGTGCCTGCCATCGGAGGCTGACGTGCCGGACAATGCCAGCTTGACTGAGGATGAGTCGTCCGCCGGCGTCGACATGATGCGGCTCGCGACGGAGTTATTCCCGATCTGTCGCAGCATCACCGGCAACGGCGTGCGCGAAAGCCTTCGGATCGTCGGACGATACATCCCCGTCGACCTCTGCGAGGTTCCCTCTGGTAGCCAGGTCCTCGATTGGACCGTGCCGCGCGAATGGAATATCAGGGCGGCCTACATCGCGCGATTGGACGGAACGCGTGTCATCGATTTCGCTAATCACAACCTGCACATTGTCCAGTACAGCACGCCGATCGACGCTGTCGTTCCAATGGCCGAACTGCGCCGCCACCTTCATACGCTCCCGGAACAGCCCGATTGGATTCCCTATCGGACCTCATACTACAATGAGGGTTGGGGCTTTTGTCTGAGCCAACGGCAACTCGACACTCTAACGGATTCCAGCTATCGCGTTGTCATCGACACTTCGCTCGAAGCAGGCACTCTCACCTATGGCGAGTGTGTGATTCGAGGCGAGCGCACCGACGAAGTGCTGCTGTCATGTCACATCTGCCACCCGTCGCTCGCTAACGACAATCTGTCGGGAATCGCGGTGGCAACGATGTTGGCGCGTTACCTGCAAAGGGAACCGCGCCGTTACACCTACCGCCTCCTATTCATACCCGGCACGATCGGATCGCTGACGTGGCTGGCACGCAACGAAGACAAGCTCGAGCGTATCCGATACGGACTCGTTCTCTCTTGCCTCGGGGATGCCGGCGGCATGACCTACAAGCAGTCGCGTCGCGGCAACGCCGACATCGATCGCGTCGTCGCGCACGTTCTCCGTCACACGTCCGGACCGCATCGTATCGCTCCCTTCGTGCCGTACGGTTACGACGAAAGGCAGTATTGCTCTCCGGGCTTTAACTTGCCGGTGGGTTGTCTCATGCGGACCCCAAACGGCGAATATAAGGAATACCACAGCTCAGCCGACGATCTTTCGCTGCTCCAACCCGAAAGCCTCGCGCATTCGCTTGGCGTCCTGCAACGCATCGTCCAAGTCGTGGAAGGCAACGCCACGTATCGCAGCCTCAACCCCAAAGGCGAGCCTCAACTGGGCCGCCGTCAGCTCTATGCGACGATGGGTGGACAGGCCGTGGCGCGCAACCAACTGGCTTTGCTGTGGGTGATGAACTTGGCAGACGGAAATCATACCTTGTTGGAGATGGCCGAGCGTGCCGGCATGTCTTTTGGCGATATTCGTGCGGCCGCCGACGCGCTGTGCAACGTTGGACTGCTTGAAGCGCTCGACTGATGCGGGATCGTCGATGCAATGCCTTCGCAGCACCATAAAATGGCGATGCATTCCGCCCGATGCCGATGGCGCCAGTATTAATGATCGTGGGTATTACTATTGAAACGTTATTTGGTGATCGGGCTTCGTCCGCCTGAAAGCTTGCGTTAACCTTGGCAAAGGCGGTACTGTTTGCTCCGTCAACAATGCAATAGCGGGGGACGATGGCCACCGTCCGTTTCGAAGCGCGCGTCAGCGATGCCGCGCGGCGGCGTTCGCTCTATGAAGGCGACGTTTTCGTTTATGCACCGTCGCCGGCGACGCTGCGGCTCTGTAACTTTGCGCGAGATCTCGTTGAGAAGGCATTTGCCCCTCACGACCCGCGGTTTGTCCATCAATCCCTGCCCGTCGAGCAATGCGTTGCCATTCTTGCCGAATTGAAGCCTCGCTTCATCCATCATCCGCGATGTAAGGAGTTGCTCGCCGCGATCTTGACGGAGTTTGGATGCGACCCGGACAAGACCTATTTCGATGTTCCGCGGCTGCGCTCGGCCATGCCGAACGATTATCTGACGGCTGGAATCGCCTATGCATTTCATGCGCACCGCGATACTTGGTATTCCGCGCCCTTCTGTCAGCTCAATTGGTGGCTGCCGATCTACGAATTGACCGAAGATAACTGCATGGCGTTTCATCCGCGCTACTGGCAAGAGCCGGTTCGGAACACCTCCCGCTCTTATGATTACGCGCGCTGGAACATGGAAGGGCGCAAGATAGCGGCATCGCAAATCAAGGCCGACACGCGGGAGCAGCCGCATGCCGAAGAGGCACTTGAGCTCGAACCATCTTTGCGCGTCCTCTGCCCGCCGGGCGGGCTTATCCTTTTCTCGGCCGCGCAGCTTCATTCGACCGTGCCGAATACCAGTGGCATCGCGCGCTACAGCATAGACTTTCGTACCGTGCATCAGGACGACGCCGACGGCAGAATCGGTGCCCCGAATGTCGACTCGGCTTGTACGGGCACAACCATGGCCGATTATCTTCGTGTGCGCGATCTGGAACACTTACCAGAGTCGTTGATCCTTCGTCATGCCGCCGAAGGCGCGACTGCTTACGGGCCGCCGGCGACGTCCGACCTTCGCTGAAGGCGCTGGTCGTGGTCGCGCTTTTGCCGCCAGCAACCCGCCTAGGCCGCTGATTTAGGCGGGGGCGCCTGGAAAAAATGAGAGGCTTGGCACCTCGGGCTCGAGCCTCTGAAGCGATGTCACATAGGCCGGTCCAAGGCGTTCGCAGATCGTTTGAGCAATGCGATAAACGAGCTCACTCCAGTCGTTCTGCTGCGCCGTCGCCTGTCGGATCTTCGCGGCTTCCGGCCAAGTGGTTGGAGGTCGCAAGGCGTCGGTAAGCGCCCGCGACCATTCCTCGACCGTGCTCACGAGCGCAACCACATGACTGAAATCCTTGAGCGACCGTATCGGCGTTCCAACGACCGGGCGTCCGCTCGCCCAATATTCGTGCAGCTTCAGCGGATAGATGTTCTGCGTATATCCATTGACGAGGTAGGGCATGACGCAGACGTCGAAATGCTGCGGATAAGCCGCGAGCTCGGTAAAAGTCTTCTGTCCGAGAAGATGAACATTGGGAAAATGCGACATCTCGTCGAGAAGCGCACCCGTGCCTTCCGGTAGATTACGCGCGCCGACGAACACAAAGGACCAGTCGGGGTGTCGCTGCGCCAGATCCCGCAGTAGCTGCCAATTCAGCTGCCGCTTGAGATGGCCGGTATAGCCGATACGAGGGTGAGGAATGGCCGCGATATCGTGCGGCTCGGGAACCGGTGTCGAATAAAGACGATAGTCAACGCCATTGGGCACGAAGGTGGTGTGCGGATTGATCCAACCCTTACGCTCCATCAGTTGCGGCGAGTGGACGAACACCTGGTCGACTTCGCGAATCAGTCGCAGCTCTTGAAGGTCCATCGGAGGCGGCTCGGGCGCGAAGGAGTACTCGTCCTCGATGTGGTACATCGACAATACATTCCGCCTGACGGTTACCGCAGGCTCGTATTGATGGTGCCAGAGATAGAGAACCATCGTGCGGCATCCGCGGCGCTCCAATTGCTGCCAGGCACGTCGAACTCTGGTGCCGAGCAAAAGGCGACGCAGCCAAGCAGAACGATAGATCTCGGGAAGCCAGGATTCCGGCACGTAGACATGAAAGCTCGAAGGGAGATTTCGAGCGAGAGCATCGATCGCCGCCTGACGATCATCGATGCTGCGCATCTCGCGCCAATGATGCGGCGGCTCGAGCCAAATCACATGGAAATAGCCGGCAAGACGCGTTAGCACATGATGCGGCGTCATCCAGCTCGACCCAAAATGATGGTAGGGCATCGCGAGAAGCCCAACTTCCGGCATGAGCGGAGAAGCGATGGAAGACATCAGATCGCCCCACCCCTAGCATGCTCGAAGCGCGCCCGTCCCGTGCAATCGGGGTAGCGGAATGTGCGGCAGTGGCCCGGCTTTGTCGACGAAACCATGGGATCAGCTGTATTGCTCTAACATGGTAATCGGCCCGACGCATCCGAGACTTGGATGCGGGGCATCGTTGGCGCCTGACATGCTTAAGTCCCCCGAAAACACGAAAACGCGTTAGAATGCTTCCCCTATCTTTCTATAACCCAGAACAGGACGGTATTCACGCTCTTCTCATGAAGACCCGCCGGGGCGAAGGCGCCCGCGCCAGCGCAGGAAAACAGATGTTAGTGGAGCATATAACCTCCAAATATCTGTTAACTACTTTATGGCGCGCATTCCATAAATTCCGTGGCATATAGTCTTTTATTATAAAGTCATGGTAAGTTCTTGGGCTCTCTGAGAGGGCGTCGGGCTCCAGGATAACACCATCACTCTAAAGCATGTCGAGTTTCGAGAAATCAGCTGCTTTACGCGATAAAGCGCACGCGCTCATTCCGGGCGGCGCACATACCTACGCGAAGGGTGATGACCAGTATCCGGTTCTCGCACCGGGCTTTATCGCACGCGGCGAGGGGTGCCACGTTTGGGACGCCGATGGGAACGAGTTCATCGAATACGGCATGGGATTGCGCGCGGTCAGTCTCGGGCACGCTTATCCCCCCGTCGTCGAAGCCGCACATCGACAACTGCTCCTCGGCAATAACTATACCCGTCCGGCGCCGATCGAAATCGAATGCGCAGAAGAGCTGCTCGGTCTCGTCGACGCGGGCGAGATGGTTAAATTCGCGAAGGACGGGTCCGATGTAACAACTGCCGCGGTGAAGCTGGCGCGTGCCTATACCGGGCGCGACCTCGTTGTGCGCTGCGCCGACCAGCCCTTTTTTGCGGTGGACGACTGGTTCATTGGCAGCACGCCCATGGCGTCGGGCATTCCGCAGGCTGTCAGAGATCTCACCTTGCAGTTCCGATATAACGATATCGAGAGTTTGCGGCTGCTCTTCGCGCGACATCCGGGAAAAATCGCCTGCGTCATTCTGGAAGCCGCGACGGCGGTCGAGCCGCAGGGCAACTTCTTGGGCTCCGTGCAAGAGCTTTGCGAAAAAGAAGGGGCCGTTTTCATCCTCGACGAGATGATTACGGGGTTCCGCTGGGACCTTGGCGGCGCCCAGAAGGTTTATGGGATCGCCCCCCATCTCTCGACCTTCGGCAAGGCCATGGGGAACGGCTTTTCCGTCTCGGCCTTGGTCGGCAAAAGAGAGCTGATGGAGCTCGGCGGATTACGCCATGACAAGGAAAGAGTATTTCTCTTATCGACGACACATGGTGCAGAGAATCACGCTCTGGCTGCGGCAATTGAAACCATGAGGATCTATCAGCGTGAGTGCGTCGTCGAGCATCTTTACCGCCAGGGCAAAAAACTGCGGGACGGGATCAGCGACGTCGCCGCGTCGCTCGGGCTCACGGATTATTTCCAAGTCGTGGGTCGATCGCCCAATCTTGTCTATGCGACACGCGACGAAAAAAAGCAGCCCTCTCAGGCTTTTCGCGCGCTCTTTCTCCAGGAGACGATCAAACGCGGCCTGTTGATGCCGTCGCTGGTGGTGAGCTTTTCACATGCCGATGCCGACATCGCTCGCACTATCGACGCGATCGGCGAGGCGTTGGTCGTCTATAAAAGGGCGCTCGGAGACGGCGTCGAGCGCTATCTCGTCGGACGACCGGTAAAGCCGGTATTTCGAACATTCAACTAGCTGATTCGTCGTGCTGTCCTGCAACGAGTTCGTACGAGCTTTTTATGCGATTGCATTTTTTTCATACTTCCGTGGAAGGCGCGAGCGCCCGCACAGCGACCGGGTCGAGGCGCGTCATCTTCAACGCCGATGATTTCGGATTGACGGATGGCGTCTGCCGCGGCATCTCCGAGGCAATCGACGCCGGGATTGTCACCGCAACGACGGCCATGGTCTGCTGCCCTGGCGCTGAAGAGCGTCTCGCTCACTGGGGACCGCGCCTCGCCGGTCGCATCGGAATTCACATGCAGCTCACGGACGGGAAACCCTGTCTCGACACGGCGGCGGTTCCGTCCCTGGTCAATGGCGAAGGCGTATTTCCCCGCTCCCCTGGCGAGGTAACGGGCGTAGACCCGTCGGAAGTCAAGCAAGAGTGGTCGGCACAGATCGAACGGCTCAATCGCTGGGGCATTACGCCCACGCACATGGATAGCCACCATCATGTCGGAATTAAGCCGCATACCATCGGCGCCTATAGCGAGGTGGCACGCGCCCATCGAATTCCAGCCCGAACGGCCTCTTTCGAGATAACGAAGCTGTTGCGGTCGAACGGCATTCGCTGTGCGGATCTATGCATGACAGCCTGGTACGACGCCGATTTAAGTGTTCGAGGATTGTTGCGGTTGATCGAAGCGGCGTTCGCGCAATTGAAAGGCCAAGGCACTGTCGAAATCATGTGCCATCCGGGCTACGCGGACGACGCCTTGGCCGCAAGATCAAAGTATGTGCGGCAAAGGGAGCACGAACTCCAAGTTCTCACATCGACGAAGCTGACGAAAGGCCTCCAGCGCTTGGATGTGGGGGTCGCTCCGATTTCGTCCATCGCCGCTTGATGGAGCGTGCTTTTGTCGACGATGCCAACGGTTTTAATCGCAACCTTGAACGGTGAGGCCACCCTCCCGCCGGTATTAGAGCAATATTGCCGACTGCAAGCGCCGGCCGCCGGCTGGAAGATGGTGATCGTCGACAACGGAAGCACCGATCGGACCAAGGAAGTTATTTCCTCCTTTCTCGATCGGTTGCCCATCACCTATGTTTTTGAGCCAATTCTTGGAAAGAACAATGCGCTGAATACCGGGTTGTCTCACATCGCGGGCGATCTTTTGGTCTTCTCCGATGATGATGTCTTCCCGCGGTCCGACTGGCTTATACGGCTCTGTGAAGCGGCAGATAGCCTGTCGTCATACTCGATCTTCGCCGGCCTCATCCTACCGCGATGGGAGGTTGCTCCGCCCGATTGGATTCTTCGCATGGTTCCCTTGACCGTCACCTATGGAATACAGGGGCCCGAAACGCGTGAAGGTCCGACCGCCCCGCACAATGCGTTTGGCGGGAATCTGGCGATTCGCACCGATATTTTTCGCAAGGGCTACCGATTTGATCCGTCGATTGGTCCGCGAGGCGCTTCATATCCGACGGGAAGCGAAACGCAGCTGGTTCGCCAGCTCGTCAAAGACGGATGCGCGATTTGGTATTGCGAGCGGGCGGTCGTCGAGCATCTGATTCCACGCTCGCATTTTCAGAAGGAATGGATTCTCCGGCGTGCGGTTCGCTACGGGCGCGGACAGTACAGGCTGACGCATTCCGAGAGCGCATTGCCGAAGTGGTGGAACGTTCCGCGCTGGATTTTTCGCGCCATGCTGAATCAGATGATCAAAATCGGAATCGCGGCGGTCACGCGCAATGCACAACAGCTTTTTCGAGCGCAATGGGAACTAAGTTATCTCCGTGGTGTCGCGATCGAGGCGCGCGTCATCGGTAAAACGCAGCCGACGCACCCTCGGGGCCGCGGCGATGCGGCGGTGAGGCAAGCGTCGCGATGAAAGAGCCCTCGATGCCCCGGAGGGGAAGAAATAAGATCGGCTTGCTGGGTCCTTTGACGAACGGAAACCTCGGCAACGCGGCTTTCGAAGCTGCCGTCGTTCAGCACATCCACAGCCGCTTTCGCGAGGCGGAGATTTATGGTTGCTGCGTCGACTCACTCGACGCGCTCAAGGAATACAAGGTGCGGCTTTTTCCGCTCCGAAAGGACATGCCGCAATATGCTCCTGCGCCGGGAATTCCGATGCGCCCGCGATCGCAATCGGGCGCGCCTTCCCCCCAGTCGCTTCGACAGCGGCTGCAGCGGCTGCCGGTCGTCGGCGAAGCCTATCGAGCAGCGCGCGGCGCTTGGCACGGCGTGAGGAATTTTTACGACGAGATCGCTTTTTGGGTGCTCTCTTATCGCTTTTTGTGCGGCTTTCGACTCTTGATATTACGCGGCGGCGGACAGCTCAGCGACAGCTGGGGCGGCCCGTGGAAGCACCCTTACACTCTCTTTACCTGGTCGATGCTCGCCCGCCTTTCGCGGACGCCGTTCATCGTGCTGAGCGTCGGCAGGGAAGGGATTTCCTCCCCTCTTAGCCGCTGGCTGCTGAGACACGCGTTGCAAGGAGCGCGCTATCGCTCGTATCGCGATGAAGAGACCAAGAAGATGGTCGAAAAATGGGGGATAAAGGGGAGGGATTATTTATACCCGGATCTCGCCTTCAGCCTCCAAATTCCAACCGCGCTCCGGCGAGTAGCGACGCCTCGCCAACGCGTCGTGGTCGGCATCAGCCCCATGCCCTACTGCGACCCGCGCGTCTGGCCGATCAAAGACCAGGCTGCCTACCAAAGGTATTTGAGGACATTGGCATCTTTTTCGATCGGCCTGATAGAGCGAGGTTATGAGATAATCTTGTTCGCAAGCCAGGTGCTTCTCGATCCCCCCGTCGTCAGCGAGCTGAAAGCGCTTATTCTCGCCAAGTTCCATAACGACAGCCGGGCAGAGCTCGTCTCCGAAGCGAAACTGCGAACGGTTGACGATTTCCTATCGCTGATCCCGAAATTCGACTTTGTCGTGGCGTCTCGATTGCACGGTCTGTTGCTTTCCCAATTGATGTATACGCCGGCGCTGGCGATTTCCTATGACCCGAAAGTCGAAGCCCTCATGGTCGATTTGGGACTGCGTGAGTTCTGCGTGGATATTGAAAAGATCGACACGGAGATATTGACGACGCGCTTTTCCTCTCTTGAGGCCAAGCGTCACGCGGTCTGCGACGCACTTCGAGAGCGCGTCACGAAATTCCAAGCGGCGCTTCAAGAACAATACGACGTAGTCTTCCGATGCTGACAGACCCGCTCGTCAGTATCGGCATGCCCGTCTATAACGGCGAGCGTTTTCTCGCATCGAGCCTCGATTCGCTGCTGGCGCAAACATACGAGAATTTAGAGATCATCATATGCGACAACGGATCGACGGACGCAACGGAGCAGATTTGCCGATCCTATGCCGCTCGCGATAAGCGGGTACGCTATCATCAAAATAGCTCGAACATCGGCGCGCCGCGAAATTTCAACCGGACATTCGAATTGTCGACTGGCGAATTTTTCAAATGGGCGGCTGTCGGCGACCTATGCGCGCCCGAATTGGTGGCTCGGTGCGTCTCTGTTCTGCAAGGGCGAGATGATGCCGTCGTGTGTTACCCGAAGACGCGGCTGATCGACGAGAACGCCAACCTTCTTCGCGATTATGAAGATCGGCTCGACCTTCAATTTTCCTCGCCGCATCGACGCCTATCGATGCTTTTGTGGAACCTGCATATGTGCAACGTTCCATTCGGCGTAATGCGCGCGAGCGCCCTCAAGAAGACGCGCCTCTTCGGCGCGTTTCCCGATTCCGACCATGTCTTCCTGGCCGAGCTTCTCCTCTACGGCTGTTTTGTCGAGATCGGAGACCGGCTGTTTTCGCGGCGGATGGTCGAGAACTCGGCCATCAAATATCCATCGCTCTATGACCGCGTTGCCTTTGTCGATCCCGGCACAAGTCGCCGTTGGCATTTGCCGCATTGGGTTTTGTTTCTCGAGCATCTCGGCGCCATTCATCGCGCGCCTCTCGGCTGGCCTGAACGACTCTTGTGCTATTCCAAAATGCACATCTGGCTGCGGCAGTCGGGCAGGGGACTGATTTCGGATCTTGCGTTTCCATTTCGGCCGCGACGCGCGAAATTGCGGTCCGCGGCTTCCGCGCGTTAGGGGCACGGAGCAGAAGAAGAACGGCTGTGCACTTTCCATGCTAAATCCTCGCGAACTCATCAGCAACGCTATCGACAAGACGCTGTTTCGATTCGAAGCATCGTGGATCGCCGAGACCGCTTTGCGCAACAAGACGCGCCCGCAGCCCCCGGAGCGCTGGCTGCTGGACGATGAAGCGCGCCTCATTCGCGCATTGGCCGCTGTCATTGTTCCCTCGGATGAAAGCGGCCCCGGCGCTGACGAAGCCGACATCGCGCATCAGCTCGACCGGATGCTCGCTACGTCACCGCCAAAGAAGCAGAATGACTACGTGCGCGGCCTCCTCTCATTCGATGTGTGGGCGCAACGAATGGACGGTTGCGCTTTTGCCGACATGCCTTATGAGCGCCAAGTCTCGCTCGTCAAGCTGATCGCCGCAGCAACTCCTCGATCGGAGAGCTCGTCGCTGTGGACGCGCCTGCGGCGCAAAGTCGTTGTCCTCGCTCAACGCCGAAAGGGCTTGTTTCCGGCGCTGCAGCTCTTTCCGATGCTGACGCGGGATGTGATGCGGCTTTTCTATACCAGCGCCGTCGCGTGGAAATGGCTCGATTACGACGGGCCCCCCATGCCAAGGGGCTATGACGACCTGATGAACAACCGTCCTGCGGAGAGGAAATCATGAGGCTGCGTCCGTCGCTCGCGGCAATAAGACCTTGCCGCCTCAAACAAACAGAGAAAACCAAATGGCCAACTTAGCGCCCGCCAAGCCAACCACCGATGTGATCGTCATCGGTTCGGGGGCCGGTGGAGGGGTCATCGCCAAGGAGCTGGGTGAATGGGGCCTGTCCGTCGTCGTTCTGGAAGTCGGCCGGCGCTACGTTCCGGCGGTCGACTATCCGACGCACCGCCAGGATTTCGAGGTTGTCGCAGCCAACGTCTTCGCTCCGACAGACGGGCGTCGCGATCTCTACACAACGGCCGGCTCCAATCGCTTCATCTATCATAGCGTAAAAGGCGTCGGCGGCTCGACGCTACACTATCAGGCGATGTCGCCGCGACTGCACCCGTCGGACTTCCGGGTCAAAAGCGAGGACGGCGTGGCCGATGATTGGCCGATCAGCTATGACGACCTCGAGCCATATTATACGCTGGTCGAGTACGGTCTTGGCGTTTCGGGGACGGACGGCCCCAAAGCCAAACCCATTGAAGGTCCCC
>CAYMNX010000368.1:0-2791 GCA_964391905.1 uncultured Rhizobiaceae bacterium | reverse complement strand
GGCGCGCACCGGCCAGCCCCGCTCAAAAGATCCGCTCGACCGGCAATCCCAGCGCCATGGCGCCGGCATATTCGGCCTGCACGCCCGATGTCAGCGGATGGTAGCGAGCGGCCTGGATGTCGCGGAACCGACGCTCGAGACCGGCCGCTCGATAAAAGCCGGCGCCCCCGGCCAATTCCATGGCATGCTCGACCGCCGCGATCGCATGACGCGCGACGAGCTGCCGCCCGATCATTATGTCGTTGATGGTGCCCGCCGACGGCGCGTTGCGGCTCGCCGTCGCCAGCATTGATTGATGCGCGAGCCGCGCCGCGGCCAGCTCCGTTTCCATGCGCCCGGCGCGATCGACCGCGTGGCGATGAAGCGGCTTGCGCTTGGCAAGGCCGATGGCGATGTCGCGCGCGCTCTCGGCGACGCCGAGATAGACGGCGTAAATCAGCGGAAACGCGATCATGCTGATGATGTGAAAGATGGGGTGCCATTCGCCGGCCTTGCGCTTCACGCTCACGCCGGCTTCGGGCAGGAAATAGCCTTCGATCTCGACATCGTGCGAGCCGGTCCCGCGCATGCCCAGCGTGCGCCAGGTATCGAGCACCTTCACCTGCGGCGCGTTCATCGGCAGGCCGAAATGCAGCACCATCGGCGGTTCGCCGTCGGCTTCGAGCACGGCGCCCGTCATCAGAATGTCGCCGGTCGGCGCGCCCGAAGTGAACACCTTGCGTGCGGTGATGCGGTATCCGCCCTCGACCTTTTCCGCCTTGCCCGAGCCGCCGAGCCAATCGGAGCCGCCGCTCGAGAGCAGAAGGATGCGCTCGGCCGCGATCCGCTTCAGCAGCGGCTCGACCGCGGCGACCTTTTGATGCGTCCAGCGCCAGGCCGGGACGGCGACCTGATGGGTATGCATCGAGAAGGCGAGCCCGGTCGAGCCGCAATGATAGGCGAGCACGCGCAGCATCGCCGCCAACTCCTCGATATCGGCGCCGCCGCCGCCCAATTCGCGCGGCACGCCCGCCTCGACGAGCCCCGCGCTTTTGAGGAGCGCGATGTTGTCGGCGACGTATTCGTCCTCGTCGCCGGTTGCATTGGCGCGCGCGGCCAAAAGCGGGCCGAGCTCGCGCGCGATCGCCGCCGCGCTGCGCGGCGCCGCGGTCGCGGTTTTCCATTCCAGTGTGGCATCCCTGGCAATCTCCCTTTTGTGGGGCCGCGGCCGAGCGGCCGCTTCTGTCGAGAGGATCGCCCGGACGACGGTTCCGCCGCCAGTCCTCAAAGTGTAGTGCCGCGCGCAGGATGGCGGCCGGCCCTTTGCTGCGGCCCGTTCTGGGTGACGCGCGGCGCGCAAATCGCTACAGTATTTGTACTGCCGGTCCTTTTGTGCTGCCTCTCGGAGGCGGCATCTCGATCCGCGGTGTCGCCAGCGAGGGAGGACGACATGCCTCAACGTCGGGAGTTGGGCAGCTACGGTCAGTTCTGTCCCGTTGCCATGGCAGCGGAAATCTTCTGCTCGCGCTGGACGGCGCTGGTGCTGCGCGAGCTGCTCAGCGGCTCGACCCGCTTCAACGATCTGCGCCGCGGCGTGCCGCTGATGTCGCCGACATTGCTGTCGAAGCGGCTGAAGGAGCTCGAGGGCGCCGGCGTCGTCACCACCGTGCCGACGGCACAGCCCGGCATCGTCGAGTATCGGCTGACCGAAGCCGGCGAGGAATTGCGTCCCGTCGTCATGTCGCTCGGCATCTGGGGCCAGCGCTGGGTCGAATCCTCGCTCTCGCTCAAGAATCTCGACCCGTCGCTGTTGATGTGGGACATGCGGCGCAGCCTCGATCCGACGCCATTGCCGCCGCGGCGCTGCACCATCAACTTCCTCTTTCCGGAGGTCAAATCCGCCAAGCGCGCATGGTGGCTGGTGATCGACGAGGGCAAGGTCGATCTCTGTGCAACCAATCCCGGCTTCGAGATCGATCTCTACGTGCGCAGCTCGCTGCGCAGCATGACCGCGGTGTGGATGGGCGTCTCGACCGTGCAAAAGGAGATCGAGGCGGGCGAGATCGAGCTGATCGGCGATCAGGGCCTTGCCCAGTCGATGCAGCGCTGGCTCGGGCTCAGCCCCTTCGCGAAGGAAAAGGGCCGCCGCCTCTCGGCCTGACGCGATCGTTTCGCGAATCCCTAGAGTGGAATCCGATCAGGTCGAAATCGGTTTTTCTTTGTCGTCATGCCCGCGAAAGCGGGCATCCAGGGCAAGTGACGTGCGGTTACCCTGGACCCCCGCTTTCGCGGGGGTGACGAGAAGAACACGATTCAACTTGCTTGGATACGACTCTAGCCGACGTGGAAATCGAACCAGTGGGAGCTGACGAGCGCGCGCGGCGCGTCGATCAGCATGTCGATGAGGCTCAAGATCACCAGCGCGCTGCCGAGATAGAGGATCGCGTATTTCGCAAATCGCGTGTTCTTCTCGCTCGCGAAGAGGCGAAACATCAGCGACGCCACAGCGCCCAGAAATTTGAGCATTCCGAACCCTCCCACAATTCCGCAGGACCTATCCCGAGCGCGCCAATGTAGCAAGCCGCGGCGGCGCGGCCCAGCGGCCGCCATGCCGCGTTCGCTTCACGCGGCCGAGGCGCGCGGGCTCGCGACCGCGACGGGCTTCGCCCGGTGCCGGCTCTGGAACAACACCACCGCCGCCGCGCCGATAACGGCCGGGACCACATTGGCGAGAATGACCGCCGGCACCCCGAATTGCGCCATCACCAGAAGCCCGCCGATGAGCGGCCCGATGAAGGCGCCGACACGGCCG
>CAYMNX010000367.1:0-15736 GCA_964391905.1 uncultured Rhizobiaceae bacterium | reverse complement strand
CGCGCATGTCGCGGCCGCCGTGCGCGTCGGCGGCCGGCGCTGGAATCTCGATCTCGACAACGGCATCGAGGTGGCCCTGCCCGAAGATGGGGCCGAGGAGGCCTGGCACCGGCTGGCCGCGCTCGACCGCAACGACCGAATCCTCGAGCGCGACATCAAGCTCGTCGACATGCGCCTGCCGGATCGGCTGGTGCTGCGCCTATCGCCCGAAACCGCCAAAACCTTGATCAAGAAAACCCGGCCTGCGAGGCCCGACGCATGACGAAAATTAATGGCCGCCTGCGCAGCGGCTTCGTTGCCGCCGTGGATATCGGCACCACGAAAGTGTGCTGCTTCATCGCCCATATCGTCGATGGCGAGCCGCGCATCGCCGGCATCGGTCATCAAATCTCGAAGGGCGTGAGGAACGGCATCATCGTCGATATCGAGGCCGCGAGCCAATCGGTCCTCAACGCGGTCCATGCCGCCGAGCAGATGGCCGGTACAACGCTGAAGGACATCGTTATCAATGTGTCGGGCGGCTTCGGGCCGTCACGCCTCGTCAAGGCCGAGCTCGCGCTGAGCGGTCGCGAGGTGAACGATGCCTTGATGCATCGCGCGCTCGATCAGGGTCATCGCATCAAGGATCTGCCGGATCGCACGCTCATCCATTCGATCCCCGTCGGCTTCTCGATCGACGGCGGCCGCAGCATCCGCGATCCGCGCGGGCTCTTCGGGCAAAAGCTCGCGGTCAACATGAACATTGTCACGGCCGCGTTCAGCGGCGTGCGCAATCTCTCGAACTGCGTCGCGCGCTGCCATCTCGAGACGGCAGCGATGGTGGTGAGCCCCTATGCTTCGGGCCTCTCCTGCCTCGTCGAGGATGAGAGCGAGCTCGGCGTCACCGTGATCGATATGGGCGGCGGCACCACCACGATCGGCGTGTTCTTCGACGGCAATCTCGTCTTCGCCGATGGCGTGCCCGTCGGCGGCGGCCACGTCACCAACGATATCGCGCGCGGCCTGTCGACGCCGATCGCGCATGCGGAGCGGATGAAGACGCTTTACGGCAGCGCTATCGCCTCCTCGGTGGACGAGCGCGAGATGATCACCGTTCCGCTGGTCGGCGAGGAGGAGGATGGACACGCGAACCACGTGCCCAAATCGTTGCTCGTCGGCATCATCGCGCCACGGCTCGAGGAGACCTTCGAGCTCGTGCGCGATCGTCTCGAAGCCTCGGGCTTCGACAAGATCACCGGCCGCCGCGTCGTTTTGACCGGTGGCGCCTCGCAACTGCCCGGCACCCGCGAACTGGCCGGACTCATCCTCGACAAACAGGTTCGCGTCGGGCGGCCATCGCGTATCGACGGACTCGCCGAATCCACGCAGGGACCGGCTTTCGCTACCGCCGCCGGCCTCATCCACTTCGCCTTTTCCGAACGCGCCGAGATCCCGCGGCGGGGCCGCGCGCTGACGGAGCAACCAAACGGCCTGATCGGCCGGCTAGGACATTGGGTCCGTGAGTACCTCTAACACCTTCAACCCGCCCCGCGCCGAAGGGGCATACACGCTACGGAGCGTTTCCGGAGGAAAGAAAGCATGACACTCAATCTCACCATTCCCGAAGAGGAACAGGAACTGAAGCCACGCATTACCGTGGTCGGCGTGGGCGGCGCCGGCGGCAATGCCGTCAACAACATGATCCGCGCCAATCTCATCGGTTGCGAATTCGTCATCTGCAACACCGATGCGCAGGCGATGAAGCAGAATCTGTGCGAGAACCGCATCCAGATGGGCATCGGCGTCACGCGCGGCCTGGGCGCCGGCTCGCGGCCCGAGGTCGGGCGCGCCGCCGCCGAGGAGGCGCTCGAGGAGATCATGGCGGCGCTCGAGGGCTCGAACATGGCCTTCATCACCGCCGGCATGGGCGGCGGCACCGGCACGGGTGCGGCACCCGTCATCGCCCGCGCCGCGCGCGAGAGCGGCATTCTGACGATCGGCGTCGTCACCAAACCGTTCCAGTTCGAAGGGACGCACCGGATGCGGCTCGCCGAGCAGGGCATGCTCGAGCTGCAGAAATACGTCGATACGCTCATCATCATCCCGAATCAGAATCTGTTCCGGGTCGCGAACGAGCGCACGACCTTCGCCGATGCCTTCAAGATGGCCGATGACGTGCTCCATGCCGGCGTCGCCGGCGTCACCGATTTGATGGTGAAACCCGGCCTCATCAATCTCGACTTCGCAGATATCCGCGCCGTCATGAGCGAGATGGGCAAGGCGATGATGGGTACGGGCGAGGCCGAAGGCGATCGCCGCGCGATCGACGCGGCCGAAGCCGCCATCTCCAACCCGCTGCTCGAGGATGTCTCGATGAAGGGCGCGCGCGGCGTGCTCATCAACATCACCGGCGGGCCCGACATGACCCTGTTCGAGGTCGACGAGGCGGCGAATCGCATCCGCGAGGAGGTCGATCCCGACGCCAACATCATCTTTGGCTCGACCTTCGAGGAGAAGCTCGCGGGCCGCATGCGAATCTCGGTGGTCGCGACCGGCATCGAGGTCGACAAGGCGCTCCAGCCGCGCCCGGTCATCTCCCTCGTCAGCGATCGGAGCAAGGCGGAAGCGGCACTGAAGGCCGCGGCATCCGGCCCCTCGCCCGCGCCTGCGGCCATGGCGGATGCTTTCGTGGTCGAGCCCAAGCCCATGGCGGAGCTGCGGCCGGCCGAGGCGCCGCGCGGCGACATGCGGAGCGAGCCGCCGATGCCACAGGCACAAAGCATCGAGGCGCAGGCGATGAGCAGGGACGCCTTCATCGCGCCGCGCCCGGTCGAGACCCCGACCCGCCCCGTGCCCACACCGCAACCGGCCCCGGCGGCGGATCCACTCGCCGCCGCCGCGATGGCGAATGGCGGCCGCCCGCCGGCAAAGCCGAGCCACCGCGCCCCGAGCCTCTTCGAGCGCGTGACCAAGGCCGGTCGCCTTCTCCATCGCGAGGAGCCGGAGCCGCCGGCGCGCGTCGCACCGACCACGCCAGCCGCGGCCGCGATGCAGCCGAAGCTCGGTCCGCTCGACCCGAGCGAGCGGCCCGGCGCAAAGGAAGAGGACATGCTCGATATCCCGGCCTTCCTGCGGCGACAGGCGAATTAGCGAGTCGAGCGGTCGCGGCCAAGGCAGCCCGGCTGCCTTGGTCGCGAGCCGTTCGCACTTCGATATAAGTTATTGGAATATAATAGTTTATGCTGTCACAATCGGTAACAAAGTTTGATTTGTGCAAATTTGCGTGATGGATAATTTTGCAGCACTTCGCGTTTGCAGCATGAAAATGGGTGTGCCTTGATCCTTTCGGACGATCTCGCGCGGCAAAAAACTCTGAAAAAAGCGATTCACTGTCGCGGCATCGGCCTTCATTCTGGCGAGCACATCCAGATGTCGCTGCATCCGGCCGCGGCCGATACGGGAATCGTCTTCCGCCGCAGCGACCAAGGCGGCGCGGTTATCAAAGCCGATTGGCGCAATATCGTCGATTCGACCCTGTGCACGACCCTGGGCAATGAAGCCGGTCTCAAGATCGCGACGATCGAGCACCTCATGTCGGCTTTCGCCGGGCTCGAGGTCGACAATGCGGTTGTCGAGCTTGATGGTCCCGAAGTGCCGGTAATGGATGGCAGCGCGGCGCCTTTCGTGTTCCTGATCGAATGCGCCGGCTTGGTCGAGCAACTGCCCCCGCGCCAAGCGATCAAAGTCCTGAAGCCCGTCCATGTCGGCAGCCGCGGCAATTCGGCGGCGCTGCTTCCCGGCGAGGAATTCCGCCTGAGCTTCGCCATCGATTTCGCGAGCGGCGCCATCAGCCGGCAAGAGCTGAGCTTTACGCTCGATGCCGACAGCTTCAAGCAGGATATCAGCCGCGCCCGGACCTTCGGTTTCCTCGACGAGGTCGATCGGATGCAGGCTGCCGGTCTCGCGCGCGGCGGTTCGCTCGACAACGCCGTCGTGATCAGCGGCGACCGCGTCCTTAATAAAGAGGGGCTGCGCTACGGCGACGAGTTCGTGCGCCACAAGGTGCTCGATGCGCTCGGCGATCTCTATCTCGCCGGTGGCCCAATTCTCGGCCATTTCCACGGCGTACGCTCCGGCCATGCGATCAATCGCCAGCTGCTCGACGCGCTCTTTTCCGATCCGACCGCGTGGTGCTTGACGACGCTCGCCGGGGCGGCTTGGGACGAAGCGCCGCAGCGCGCTCGCGCATAGGCTTTCTGCGTAGGGCTGTGGTATAAGGGTCCTCGATTTCGGGGAGCGACTCGGGGTTTCATGGTCTCTCGGCTTTGGCGTTCACGCCTGATTGCGTTTTCCGCGCTGCTGGCGCTCGGCGCCTGCGCGCAGCCCAAGGACACTTATGTCGAGCGGCCGGTGGAAACGATCTACAACACCGCGATGGATCAACTCTTTGCCCAGGATTACAAAGCCGCGGCCGCGAGTTTCGATACGGTCGACCAGCAGCATCCTTATTCGGTGTGGGCGACGAAAGCCCAGCTCATGTATGCCTATGCGCTCTACGAGGATCGCCGCTACGATGAGTCGATCGTCGCGGCCGATCGCTTCATCCAGCTCCATCCCGGTCATCGCGATGTCGCCTATGCCTATTACCTGAAGGCGCTCGACTATTATATCCAGATCACGGATGTGGAACGCGACCAGAAGGTGACGCAGCAGGCCTATGACGCGCTCGCCGAGGTTGTCCGCCGCTTCCCTGACACGAACTACGCGCGCGACGCCAAGCTCAAAATGGATCTGGCGCGCGATCATCTCGCCGGCAAGGAGATGGAGATCGGCCGCTTCTATGAGACGCGCGGCGAATATCTCGCGGCCATCAATCGCTTTCAGACCGTGGTCGATAAATACCAGACCACCACCCATGTTCCCGAGGCATTGACCCGGCTCGTCGAGTGCTACTACGCGCTCGGCCTCAATGACGAGGCGACCCGCACCGCCGCCATCCTCGGCTACAACTATCCCTCGAGCAAGTGGTACGAGGCGACCTACGCGCTCGTGACCACGGGCAGCGAGACGCCGAAGCCGCCGCCGCCGAAACGCAGCTGGTTCGCCCGCGTCATCGATCCGTTCAGCCTCTTCTGATCGAGGACGGTCCCTCTCTGGCCTCGCGCGCAGCGCGCGGTTATCATCGCGCGCGATGCTGCTCGGCCTTTCCATTCGCGACGTGGTGCTGATCGACCGGCTGGATCTCGCCTTTCATCCCGGCCTCTGCGCGCTCACCGGCGAGACCGGCGCCGGCAAATCGATTCTCCTGGACGCGTTGGGCCTTGCCCTCGGCGTGCGCGCGGAAAGCGGGCTCGTCCGTCATGGCGCGGAGCAAGCCTCGGTTTCCGCCGAATTCGACCTGCCGGCCAATCATCCCGCGCGCCATCTCCTTGCCGATTCCGGCTTCGCGCCCTCGGGCGACACGCTGCTCCTGCGGCGGGTCGTCAATGCCGACGGCAAGAGTCGCGCCTTCATCGACGACCAACCGGCAAGCATCGGCCTGCTGCGCCAACTCGGCGCGATGCTGGTCGAGATCGAGGGCCAATTCGCGCAAGCGGGGCTGCTTGATCCAGCGAACCATCGCGAGACCCTCGATCACTATGGCGTCGATAGGGCGGCACGCGAGCGGCTCGCCGCCGATTGGGCGCGCTGGCGCGCCTTGGCGAAAGAGCGCGAGGCCGCGGAGGCGGGGTTGGTGCGCGCCCGCGCGGAGGAGGATTGGCTGCGCCACGCCGCGGCCGAGATTACGGCAGCCGAGCCGAAGCCGGGCGAGGAAGCGGCGCTCGCCGACAAGCGCGCGCTTCTTTTGAATCGCGAGAGGCTGGCCGAGGCGATGGCGGCCGCGCTCGGCGAACTGGCCGGCGAGCGCGGCGGCGAGCATGCGCTCCACGCCGCGGCCCGCAGCCTCGAGCGCCTTCGCGAAAGGGCCGGCGGCCGGCTCGATGGCGCGATCGGCGCACTTGAGCGCGCGATCGTCGAGACGCGCGATGCCATCGCTGAGCTCGAGAGCGCGGCCCGCGCCCTGGGTCATGGCGACGAAACCCTCGATGGCATCGAGGATCGGCTCTTTGCGCTGCGCGCGCTGGCGCGCAAGCACAATGTCACGGTCGACGACCTGCCGCGGCTCAAGGACGAGATCGCCGCCAAGCTGACGGCGCTCGATGACGGCGGCGCCGCAATCGCCACCCTGAGGCGCCGCGAGGACGAGGCGCGCGAATCCTTTCTCGCGGCGGCAGAGATCGTGACCAAGGCGCGCGTCGCGGCAGCGAAGAAGCTCGATGCCGCCGTGATGAAGGAGTTGCCGCCCTTGAAGCTCGAGAAGGCGCGCTTTCGCACCGTGCTTACGCCGCTCGACGAGGGCGAATGGGGCGAGCATGGGCGCGAGCGCGTTCATTTCGAAGTGGCGACACTCGCCGGCGCGCCGCCTGGCCCGCTTGCCAAGATCGCCTCGGGCGGCGAGCTGGCGCGCTTCATGCTCGCGCTTAAAGTGGTCCTGGCGCGTACTGCGGCGGCGCCGACCCTGGTCTTCGACGAAGTCGACAGCGGCGTCGGCGGCGCGACTGCGGCCGCAGTCGGCGAGCGGCTGCACCGCCTTGCCAAGGAACGCCAAGTCCTCGTCGTCACGCATTCGCCGCAAGTCGCAGCGCGCGCCGCGCATCATTGGCGCGTCGCCAAGAGCGACAGCAAGAACCGCACCCTCACCCGGGTCGACGAGCTCGACGCGAGCGCGCGGCGCGAGGAGATCGCCCGCATGCTCTCGGGCAGCGCCGTCACCGCCGAGGCGCGCGCGGCAGCGGCCAGTCTCATGTCGGGCGCTCAAGCATGAGCGCCGCGAGGACGGGGCGCAGAGAGGCGCCGAAATCAGTCGCGGCGTTATCCGAGGCCGAGGCCAAGGCCGAGCTGCAAGAGCTCGCGCGCGAGATCGCGCATCACGACCGGCTCTATTACGAGAAGGACGCGCCCGAAATTTCGGACGCACAATATGACGAGCTGCGGCGCCGGAACAGCGCGATCGAGGCGCGCTTCCCCGAGCTTGTCCGCGCCGACAGCCCCTCGAAGCGCGTCGGCGCCGCGCCCGCCGCGGGCTTCGCCAAGGTGCGCCATCCGCATCCGATGCTGTCGCTCGAAAACGCCTTCGACGAGGAGGACGTGCGCGACTTCTTCCGCGGCATCCGCAATTTCTTCCGCGCGCCGCAGGATGTGGCGCGCGTCGAGGAGGACAAGATCGCGGTCATGGCCGAGCCCAAGATCGACGGCCTTTCCTGCTCCATCCGCTATGAGAAGGGCGAGCTCGTTCTCGCCGCCACGCGCGGCGACGGCGTCACCGGCGAGGATGTCACCGCCAATGTCAAAACCCTCAAAAGCGTGCCGAAGAAATTGAAAGGTGATACCTGGCCCGCAGTGATCGAGGTGCGCGGCGAGGTCTATATGGAGCGGCCGGGCTTCTTCGCGCTCAATGCCGAGCGCGAGAAAGCGGGCGAGCCGCCCTTCGCCAATCCGCGCAACGCGGCGGCGGGCAGTCTGCGGCAGCTCGATTCATCGATCACGGCGACGCGGCCCCTCGCCTTCTTCGCTTATGCTTGGGGCGAACAGAGCGAAAGCTTCGCCAAGACGCACCAGGAGGCCTTGAAGCATTTCGCCGCTTGGGGCCTTTCCGTCAATCCACTGTCGAAACTCTGTCACGGCGTCGATCAATTGCTCGCCTTCCACCGCTCGATCGCCGAGGAGCGCGCGAAGCTCCCCTATGACATCGACGGGGTCGTCTACAAGGTCAACGATCTCGATCTCGAAGAGCGGCTGGGCTTCGTCAGCCGCGCGCCGCGCTGGGCGATCGCGCATAAATTCCCCGCTCAACAGGCCGAGACCGTGCTGAAGCAGATCCGAATTCAGGTCGGGCGGCGCGGCACCTTGACGCCGGTTGCCGAGCTCGAGCCGATCACCGTCGGAGGCGTGGTGGTGCAGCGCGCGACGCTCCATAACGAGGACGAGATCAAACGCAAGGACATCCGCGAGGGCGACACGGTCGTCATTCAGCGCGCCGGCGATGTCATCCCCCAGGTCGTGAGCGTGGTGCTGTCGCGGCGGCCGACGCACAGCAAGCCCTATGTCTTCCCGCATACCTGTCCCGAATGCGGCAGCAAGGCGGTGCGCGAGGAGGGCGAAGCCGCATGGCGCTGCACCGGCGGCCTCATCTGCCCGGCTCAGGCGGTCGAGCGCTTGCGCCACTTCGTCTCGCGCGATGCTTTCGATGTCGAGGGCCTCGGTGAGAAACACATCGTCGAATTCTGGCAGGACGGACTAATCAGGAGCCCCGCCGATATCTTCAAGCTCGACGCCGCGGTGATCGCCAAGCGCGAAGGCTGGGGACCGGTCAGCGCCAAGAAGCTCATCGACGCGATCGACGCGCGCCGCGAGATCTCGCTCGACCGGTTCATCAACGCGCTCGGCATTCCCCAAGTCGGCGAGGCGACATCGAAGCTTTTGGCGCGGCAGTATCGCTCGCTGGCACGCTGGCGCCGCGCGATGGACGCGGCTGGCGATGAAGAGGGCGATGCCTGGCGCGAGCTCAACGACATTCACGGCATCGGCACGGATATGGCAGCGGACATCGTCGGCTTCTTCGCCGAGAAGCACAATCGCGACGTGCTCGACGCGCTGCAGCGCGAGGTCCGGGTGACCGATTACGCGGTGGCCGCGCCCGCGACGCAATCGCCGCTCGCCGGCAAAACCATCGTCTTTACCGGCACGCTCGCCGAGATGTCGCGCTCCGAAGCAAAGGCCCGCGCCGAGGCTTTGGGCGCCCATGTCGGCGGCAGTGTCTCGAGCAAGACCGACTTCCTCGTCGTCGGCGCCGATGCCGGCTCGAAGGCAAAAAAGGCCGCCGAGCTTGGCGTCAAGACTTTGACCGAAGAGGAATGGCTGAAGCTCGCGCGGGGCTAGACTAGGAAAGACATTCTTCCGCGACCGATCCGCATCGTCATGGCCGTGCTTGTCACGGCCATCCACGTGTTTTCCTGAAGACATGGACCCCCGGGACAAGCCCGGGGGTGACGATAATAGGAAGCGATGCAGGAAGCGTCCTACTGCATGAACCAGCCATGGCTGACGACGAGCGATTGGCCGGTCAGCGCATTGGTTTCGAACGCCGCGAAGAAGAGCGCCGCTTCGGCCACGTCCTGAACCGTGGTGAATTCGCCATCGACCGTGTCTTTCAGCATCACGTTCTTGATGACGTCTGCTTCGGAGATGCCAAGCTCTTTGGCTTGTTCCGGAATCTGCTTGTCGACGAGCGGCGTGCGCACGAAGCCCGGGCAGATGACATTGGCGCGGACGCCGTGCTTGGCACCCTCTTTGGCGACGACCTTCGCGAGGCCGATGAGGCCGTGCTTGGCCGTAACGTAAGGTGCCTTCAGCACCGATGCCTCTTTCGAATGCACCGAGCCCATATAAATGATGCTGCCGCCCGTGCCCTGCTTGTACATCTGGCGCAGAGCGGCGCGCGTTGTCAGGAACGCGCCGTCCAAATGGATGGCGAGGAGCTGCTTCCATTTGGCGAATTCGAACTCATCGATCGGAGCGACGATCTGGATGCCGGCATTGCTGACGAGTATGTCGAGCTTTCCGAAAGCCGCGATCGCCTTCGCCATGCCGGTCTCGACCTCGCTCTCATTCGTTACGTCCATCGCGACGCCGATGGCCTGACGCGAGCCGCCGAGCTCGTCGGCGGTCGCTTGCGCGCCTTTCATGTTGAGATCGGCGATTACGACTTTCGCGCCCTCGCGCACATAGGTGCGAGCGATCTCCTTGCCGATGCCGCTTGCCGCACCCGTCACCACCGCGACCTTTCCATCGAGACGCATCATCTTTCTCCATTTCCCAAAGGCGTTCACGCAATTCAGGCGAGATAATCGTGGACGACCTTGCCCAAACCTAAGGTCAGATCTGTGAGGATGTGGAGCGCCGAGACAACCTCGAGCACCGGCAGCTCCGCCACCGGTGCCAACGCATGCGGGGTGAGCGCGAGCGCGGCCGGGCCGGTCCAAGCGCCCTTCACCTCGACATCCTCGAGATAATATTCGACGAGCTCGCAAATCCGCGCGCTGCCGTCGACATGCGGGATGATTTTTAAGAGATAGCTGGGCGCGGCGAGCGATGCCTTGACCGTCGCAAGATCCGCTTGGTGATGCTTGTAGCCCATGGTTCCGGTCGCGACGCGCACGGGTCCGTAATCGAGCGTGCCGACGAGCATATCGATCTCGGGCTTGAGGCTCGGATTGGCGAGCTTCTTCGGAAAACCCCAAAGCTCGCGCCCGCCGGCGATCGGCCCCTCATCATTCAGAAACATGCAGTGGGTATAACCTCCCTTGCGGCCTTGGAAGGTCACAGGGATGACCTGTCCCGTCTCGGTGTAGTCGCCGAAGCCGGTTGAATTCGGCATACGGATGAATTCGTAGCGCACGAGCGGCGCGTCGACCACAAGCGGCTCCGGTACGATCGCGCGCAGTTTTTCGGGATCGGTGCGATAGGTAATAATGAGAAATTCGCGATCGACGAAACGATAGGGTCCCGGCGGGAAAGCAGGATTCGTCAGCGGCATCGCAAAAGCGCGCTCGCGCACCTCACTTTCTTTCATCGCACTCTCCTCCCGCCTCGTGGGCGGCCCTGTCCGTTATGGCTACTTCTGGCCCTCGTCCCGCAGGATGTCGAAGGTGAAAACACCGTCGCGATGCGCGGGACGCTCGAAGATCTTCTTATGCTGCAACGTCGTGACCATGTCGCGATACCCGGCGCGCCAATGCTCTTCCATGCTGAGCCGCGAGAACTCGTAATCCCGTGCGTCGCCCTCGAACGGTTTCATGCGATAGATAAGATGGACGATGTTGTAGAGCGACGGATCCGTAACCTTCTTCAAGGCCGCGATCTCCGGCACGTTCATCAGCTCGGGCGGCAATTTGGCGACTGCCTCGCCGATCACGTGACGAAGGTTCTTCACTTTGGCAAAGCGCTCGGTCGCCTCGCGCGTGCGACTCGAATATTGAATTTCCTTCTGCCGCGAAGTCACTTCGGCCATGTTCGTCGGCACGGTGCCGCACGCATTCCAAAGATCGACCTGAAAAGCCAGCGTATCGCGAAAGGGGCCATACTCGAGCACCCAATAAAGCGGCGTGTTTGAGACGAGTCCGCCATCCCAGTAGAACTCGCCCTCGATCTCGGTGGCGGGAAAGCCCGGCGGCAACGCACCGCTCGCCATGATGTGCTCGGGACCGATGCGATCTTTCGTATTGTCGAAATAGACGAAATTGCCGCTCCGTATATTGACGGCGCCGACGCTGAAATGCATCTCGCGCGCGTTGATGCGGTCGAAATCGACGAGCCGCTCCAGCGTTCCGCGCAGCGGGCTGGTATCGTAATAGCTCGTCGGTCCCGCCGAGCCCTGCGGAAAAAACCAGGGTTGATCGAGACGCGGCTCGAAGAAGCCCGGCGCGCCGCTTAACGCGGCCCGGGCGGCGCTCGCCTGATTGAAGAAGACGCGGAGATCGCTGCCTATATCCAAGAGCGGCGCGAAGGCATCCGTTAGGCCCGCGAAAGCGCTCGAGGTCACGCCTTCCCAAAACTCGCGCAAGCGCTCGACGCGCTTTTCGGACGGGTTGCCGGCGATGAGCGCCGCGTTGATCGCGCCGATGGAAATCCCCGCGACCCAGTCAGGCTCGAGGTCCAATTCGCATTCGGCCATGCCTTGATAGATGCCCGCCTGATAGGCGCCAAGCGCGCCGCCGCCCTGAAGCAGCAAGGCGATGCAGGCAAAGGGCGGTCGGTGGCGGCGCTTCGATGTGGCTGGCATCGACACTCAGCGTAGCTGCTCTTATTTACAATTGGTGTCGCAAAAGACGAATTTCCATCACCTTTATGCGACGGGATCCCAGCACGCAGCGCGCATGCAATAAAAATGACATCCGGGCGCTAGCGAAGCGGCCGGGTTGCCTCGCCGAGCCATGCTGCGGTGTCGCGATCGACCAGCGGCGTTAGCGTCTCGCGCACACGGGCATGATAGGCATCAAGCCACGCGATCTCCTGCGCCGTCAGAAGCGACGGGTCGATCGCGTTGCGGTCGATCGGCGCCAAGGTCAGCGTCTCGAAACCGTAGACCTCGCGTCCGCCTTCGCCCAGCCCATCGAGCCTCGTCACCACCACGAGATTTTCGATGCGAATGCCGAAGGCGTCGGTCTTGTAGTAGCCGGGCTCGTTCGAAACGATCATGCCCGGCATGAGTGCCTGATTATTGGGCAGCTTCGAGATGCGCTGCGGCCCTTCATGAACGCCAAGATAGGAACCGACGCCGTGACCGGTGCCATGATCATAGTCGAGACCATCCTGCCATAGTGCCGTGCGCGCCAGCGCATCGAGCTGCGAGCCGGTCGTGCCCTTGGGGAAGCGGCAGGTGGCGAGCGCGATATGGCCCTTCAGGACGCGCGTGAAGCGGTCCTTCATTTCCGGCGTCGGCGTGCCGATCGCGACCGTGCGCGTCACATCCGTGGTGCCATCGAGATATTGCGCCCCGGAATCGACGAGATAGAGCGTGCCAGGCTCAAGGGTCCGCTCCGTCGCTACGCTGGCATGGTAATGAACGATAGCGCCGTTCGCGCCGGCGCCGGAGATGGTAGGAAAGCTCAAATCGCGAAAGAGATTGCCTTCCCGGCGAAAGGCCTCGAGGCGATCGGAGACTTCGATCTCGCGCAAGCGACCTGACGGCGCTTCTCGCGCGAGCCAGGCGAGGAACCGCGTCAGCGCCGCCCCGTCGCGACGATGGGCCTCGCGCGCGCCTTCCAGCTCGATGGCATTCTTGCAGGCCTTGGGAAGCTGGCAGGGATCGGTACCGCGCACCGCCTGCGCGCCCAGCCGGTCGAAGACCCAGGCAGCGGCGCTCGCCGGATCGGCCTGAACGCGTTTAGCGTCCCGCGCCAATTGCTCGAGGAACGGACCAAAGGCCGTAGGCGCAGCAAGGCGCACCGCCCCTCCGAGATGGGTATCGAGTCCGGGCGTAAGCTTCCGCTCATCGATGAAAAGATCGACCGAGGCGTCGCGATGGAGGACGGCGAAGCTCAAAGGCAGCGGCGTATGTGGCACGTCCCCGCCCCGGATATTGAGAAGCCAGGCGATCGAGTCGGGCGCGGTAAGCGCGACCGCGTCGATCCGGGCCTCGGCCAGGCTTGCGGCAATGCGCTCGCGTTTGGCTGCGGCACTCTCGCCGGCAAAGCGCAGGTCATGCGGCACCACCGGCGCCGCTGGCGGCGCGGGACGATCGGTCCACACGGCGTCGATCGGGTTTTCTTCCAGCGCCGCGAGCCGTCCGCCCGCCTTCTCGGCAGCGGCGCGATAGCGCTCCACCTCGCCGAGCGTATGGAGCCGCGGGTCGTAGCCGAGCGCCTGTCCCGGCTGCAGCCCCGCCGCGATCCAAGCGGCCGGTGGCTCCTCGCTGATATGGCGGTGCTGAAAGAGCTCGGCATCGACCTCGGCCGCGGCCTGGAGCGTGTATCGCCCATCGACGAAGATCGCGGCGTTGTCGGGGAGAACGATGGCGAGCCCGGCCGAGCCGGTGAAACCGGTCAGCCAGGCAAGGCGCTGCGCCGAGGCCGGGACGTATTCGCCCTGATATTCGTCGGTGCGCGGCACGAGAAAGCCGTCGACGCCCCGGCCGCGCAACTCGGCGCGCAATCGCCTCAACCGTTCAGCGGTGTCACCGCGAGAAGAAAACGGGCGGACGTCATCCATCAGCACCCTCCGTCGACGGGAAACTAGGCTTTACCGGATCGGGGAACAAGGATCCGGCCCTATCTGTCTGCAAATATTAATAAATTCCCTTCTCCGCCATGCATTAAACGTATGACTGCCCCGCCAAACACCCCTCTGCAAAATCCCGTCAATAAGGCTTACCTATTGTGCAACGCAACAACGTGCGTTTCTCGGCTGGTTTCAAGGAGTTGATCCAATGTTAACCCTCCTGCTTTCTGGGGTGCAACATCTGAAGAGTGCCTATGTCGATTGGCGGCGCCGCCAGGCGGCCTATGAGGAGCTGAACGCGCTCGATGACCGTTCGCTCGCCGATATTGGCATCACCCGTTCGGATATCCCGTACCTCTTCTCGCGCGACGTCCAAGACGCGGCGAAGGCACAGGCCGCCGGCCTGGTGCGGACAGACAGCCGTCGCGCTGCTTGATCTCTGGCCTCGCCCTCGCGGCGAGGCGGGGCTCAAGGCCTCCTCCCGGCGGCCTTGATTTGCCGGCTCGATTTTCATCGAGGCTTGGCGCAGAGTAACGGGTATGGCGGATGCACCGCACGCCCACGGGCTAGGCCATCATCACCATCATGACCATGACCATCATGGTCATCATCATTCCGCGCCCGGCAACAAGCTGGGCGCGGCGCTCGCACTTGCGACCGGGCTCAACCTCGCCTTCGTGATCGTCGAAGCCTTGTTTGGCTTCCTCAGCCATTCGATGGCGCTGGTCGCGGATGCCGGACACAATTTCAGCGACGTGCTCGGCCTCGCCGCTACTTGGGGCGCGGCGATGCTGACGCGGCGTCGACCGACCCAGCGCTATACCTACGGCTTGCGCAGCTCGTCGATCCTCGCCGCGCTTCTCAACGCCATTATCCTTCTCATCGCGGTCGGCGGCATCACCGTCGAAGCGATACAGCGCCTTCTCGCGCCCGAGGCGATCGATGCCGCGACGGTGATGATTGTCGCCGGCGCCGGCGTCGTCATCAACGGCGCCTCGGCCGCGCTCTTGGGACACCATCACGGCGATCTCAACGTGAAGAGCGCCTTTGCCCATATGGTCAGCGATGCGCTGGTCAGCCTCGGCGTGGTCGCCTCAGGAGCGGTGATTTTGTGGACCGGCTGGTTCTGGTTCGACCCCGCGATCAGCATCATCATCGCGATCGTGATCGTGATCGGCACTTGGCGGCTCTTGCGCCATTCGCTCGACATGGCGCTTCATGCCGTGCCGCCCAGCATCGATGCCGGAGAGGTTCGTGCGCATCTGCACCAGATTCCTGGCGTCGCCGAGGTTCACGACCTCCATATCTGGCCGATGAGCACGACCACCACCGCGCTGACCTGCCACCTCGTCATGCCGCAGGGACATCCGGGCGACGCGGTGCTGACCCAGATTGCCAACGACCTCCATGCGCGCTTTGCGATCGAGCATGTGACGATTCAGGTCGAGACCGGCGATCCCGAGCACCCTTGCGTGCTCGTGCCCGATCACGTGGTGTGAATCACCCGACGATCGTAAAAAAGCCGAGCGAGACGAGGCCGATCGCCGCGCAATAATAGGCGAAGGGGTCGAGCGCCTGGAAATCGTGCTTGCCAAAATAGCGCATGAGGAAAGCGGTGCTGAGATAAGCCGTGACGCCGGCGACGATGCCCGCGATCCAGGCTGCCGGCCCGAGCCCGTTGGCGACGCCTTGATGGATGAGATGCGGCACCTCGTGAACGCCGGCGCCGAAGATGATCGGCGTGGCAATGAGGAACGAGAAATGCGCCGCCTCCTCATGGCGCAAGCCCAGCAGCAAGCCGCCGACCATGGTCGCGCCCGAGCGCGAGATCCCGGGAACGAGCGCCGTCGCCTGGGCAAGCCCGATCAGCGCCGCGCCCACCCAACTGATCTGGCCCAGCGTCTTCTCGCCGCCGCGACGGCGCAGCCGCTCGCCGACG
>CAYMNX010000366.1:0-3545 GCA_964391905.1 uncultured Rhizobiaceae bacterium | reverse complement strand
GTTCAGCGGCGAGGCCGTGACCTTGCAAGTGATTTTCGCCTATGCCTTTCGCCCGGTGATGTGGCTGATCGGCGTCCCGGACAACGAGGTCGCGACGGCGGCGGCCCTGATGGGCACGAAGACCGTGCTCAACGAGTTCATCGCCTATGTCAATCTCGCGCATCTGCCGCCCGAGGCGCTGGGCCCGCGGTCGCGCCTCATCCTCACCTATGCGATGTGCGGCTTTGCCAATTTCGGCAGCGCCGGGATCATGATCGGCGGCATGGGCGCGATGGCGCCGGAGCGAAAGCACGACATCGTCAGCCTTGGCCTGCGCTCGATCCTCTCGGGCACGATCGCCACCTGTATGAGCGGGGCCCTCGTCGGCATGCTGTGATTGGCGTTGATCAGCGCGCGCTGATCAGCGGCGCACACGGGCTGCCAGGCTCTGTCACATCCGGGGGCTGGCCTTTCACGAGCGGCGCTTCGTAGATCAATCCCTCCTCGGGCGCCATGTCGAAGACGCGGCCCAGTGTGTCGATCAAGAGACCGGCTGCGTCGTACAGCGCCGCCAAGCTTCGGGCATCGCGCTTCTGGAAATAATTGTCCTTGCGTCGTGCGCGGTAACCAAGCGCCTTCACCTGTTCCAGTCGGTCACCACGAAAATAAGATCGCATGACCTCGTTGAAATAGGGCGAGGATATTTCGCAATGCAGGGTCCGATCGAGATTTTCGAAGGCGCATTGCGCATAAAATCGCTGATCGACGCGGTGATCGATCGTCACGATCAAGAAGCGGTTATCAAGCCGCGTTGGCGTCGGGACATGGCGAATGGCGACCAAATAAGCGAAGATCGGACATTGATAGAGCTCGTGGAGCTTCTTCAGCCGGTCATCTGCCGAATCGGCGCGGGCCTGATGGATGAGTGCGATCGCGAAGAGGATCGCGGCGGCAAGATGCTTCGGCATCGCGCGATGTTGCCTCATCCCGTCCGCCGCGGCAATCGCCACGCCATCTTGGCAATGCCGCCGCATCTTCGCTAACCTGCAGCATCATGCCAGCAAAAGCCAAGAAACCATCCCGCCTCATCACCGCCGCGCAGGGTCTTGTCGACGATCTGGTCGCGGCCAATCTCATCCTCTTCGACCACGAGATCCTCGACGGCTTCGGTCATGTCAGCGTGCGGCACGACAAGGACCCGGAGCGCTATGTGATGGCGCGCTATGTCGCGCCGGGGATCGTCACCAAGGCCGATATCCGCGAATTCACGCTCGACAGCGACCCCGTGCCCGAGCGCGGCGAGAAGCACTACAGCGAGCGCTTCATCCATGGCGAGATCTACAAAGCGCGTCCCGACGTCATGGCGGTGATCCATTCGCATGCGCCGCCGCTCATCCCGTTCGGCGCCACGGGCGCGCCGCTCAAGCCGCTCTATCACATGAGCGCCCATGTCGGCCTCGGCGTGCCCGTCTTCGAGATCCGCCGCTTCTCGAACGAGGGCCAGATGCTGATCCGCTCGCCGCAGCTGGGCCGTGCTCTCGCCGGTGTGCTCGCGGACAAGCCGATGGTGCTGATGCGCGGCCATGGCGCCACGATCGTCGCGCCTTCGCTCTCGCTTGCCGTCTCTCGCGCGATCTACGGCGCGCTCAATGCGCGGCTGCAGATGGATGCGATGCGGCTCGGCGACGACGTAACCTATCTCTCGCCCGAGGAGGTAGCGCTTTGCGTCGAGGGCGTCGAGAGCACGAATGAGCGCGCCTGGGCGCTGTGGAAGAAAGAGGCGCTTGGCAAGAAGCGATGACCGAGCTCGTCGAGACCTATCGCGGCGGCGTCACCGTCCAGGAATGCGACGCCTTCGGCCATCTCAACATCGCCTATTATGTCGAGCGCTTCGCCGACGGGGCCTACGAGCTGATGCGGCGCCTGGCGCCGGGCACGCGCTGGCGAACGCATCGGATCAACACGCGCTACCTCGCCGAGCTGCGCGCCGGCGATCCGATCACGATTTCGAGCGGGATCGTCGCCATCGATCCCGCGACGCTGACGGTCGGCCATGTCGCGACGGGGAGCGCGGGCGGCGCGCCGACGACGATCGCCGAGCAGACCTTGGCGCTCGATGCGCCCGATGGCGAGGCTTGGGCCGAGCTGTCCGCCGCGCTTGCGCCGTCGGTCGTGGCTTGGGGACAGCCGGGTTTCGACCCGGTCATGCTGCCCGCGGCGGCGGGCTCCGTCGCGACGGGGCTGAACCGGGTCAAGACGTGGGAGGCCGATGAGGCGGGAAGACTTTCGCTCTTCGGCTTCGTCGATCGCTTCTCGACCGCCAACATCATCAACATGAATGCGGCGGGGATGACCAGCGCCTATATGCGCGACGAGAATCGCGGCTTCGCCACTTTCGAGACGCGGCTCGCGCTGTTTTTGCCGCTGCCCGCGGTCGGGGAGGGCGTCGCGATCTTGAGCGGCATGCTCGAGATCGGCAAATCCTCGGTCAAGATTTTGCACGAGATGCGGCTCGTCCGCAGCGAGCGTCGAGTCGCGCGATTTTATCAAGCCGGTGTCCATTTCGATCTCGAGAAGCGGCGCTCGACGCCACTTCCCGACGCGCTGCGCGAGAAGGCTCGCGCGCTTTTGATCGCGTCGTCGCCGTGACGCGGCAGGCAAGCGTTAATTAAAACATCGGAAATCTGGCGGCGGCTCGTCACCTCCTGTAAGCATAGCGCATGCTCAAACCGATTGCAGTTCTCGTTCTCGTGCTCGCGCTGATTCATCCGGCCAAAGCGGCCGACGCAGCGGCGCCGGGTGATTTCAAGGCCTGGCTCCAGGGATTTCGCCAGGACGCAATGGCGCAAGGGATTACCGCGGCGACGCTCGATCGCGCCTTTGCCGGCGTCCAGCCGGTGCCGCGAATCCTGGAGCTCGATCACCAGCAGCCCGAGACGGTTCTCACCTTCGCGCAATATATCGACCGAGTCGTGCCGCCGGCGCGGCGCGAGGCGGCCAATGCGCGCTATGCCGAGAACAAGGCGCTGCTGGACGAGATCGGCCAGCGCTACGGCGTCCAACCGCGCTTCATCGTCGCGCTGTGGGGGATCGAGACCGATTTCGGCCGCAACATCGGCACCTATCCGGTGGTGACGGCGCTCGCGACCCTGGCCTATGACGGGCGGCGCGCCGCCTTCTTCCGCGGCGAGCTAATCAAGGCGCTGCAGATTATCCAGAATGAGAAGATCGACCCGGCGGGGATGCTCGGCTCTTGGGCGGGCGCCATGGGTCAGAGCCAGTTCATGCCGTCGAGCTTTCTTAATTTCGCGGTCAGCTACAAAGGGAATGGGGCCCCCGATATCTGGCACAAGAGCGAGGATGTCATTGCCTCGATCGCCAATTATCTGTCGCGCTCAGGATGGCATGGCGATCAGAGCTGGGGCGAGACGGTCATCCCGCCGCCAAACCTCGACTCGTCGCAAATCGGGCTGCAGCAGAAGAAGCCGGTCGGCGAATGGGCGAAGCTCGGCATCCGCCGCGCCAATGGCAGCGCCTTGCCGGACGCGCCGCCCGAGTCGGAGCGG
>CAYMNX010000365.1:0-2416 GCA_964391905.1 uncultured Rhizobiaceae bacterium | reverse complement strand
TTGAGATGGGGTCGGTATGGCAACGGCTCGGCGCCGAGGTCACGGTGGTCGAATTTCTCCGAGGATTGCAGCAAGGCCTTTGAGGGAATGCAGCCGATGTTGAGACAGGTGCCGCCGGGCACCGATCGCTTGTCGACGCAGGCGACTTTCATGCCGAGCTGCGCCGCGCGGATCGCCGCGACATAGCCGCCGGGCCCGCTGCCGATGACGATGAGGTCGAAAGTATCAGCCATTCCTAAACGCCGAACAGCATGCGTTGCGGATCCTCGATGCATTCCTTGACGCGCACGAGGAAAGTCACCGCCTCGCGCCCATCGATGATCCGATGATCGTAGGAGAGCGCGAGATACATCATCGCGCGCGCCTCGATCTTGTCGCCGATGATCATCGGGCGCTTCTGGATCTTGTGCATGCCGAGGATCGCCGAGTGCGGCGGGTTGAGGATCGGCGTCGAGAGCAAGGAGCCGTAGACGCCGCCATTGGTAATGGTGAAGGTGCCGCCGGAGAGCTCTTCGAGCGCGAGCTTGCCGTCGCGGGCGCGGCGGCCCAGATCGGCGACGCGCGTCTCGATCTCGGCGAAGCTCAGCTGGTCGGCATCGCGCACCACCGGCACGACGAGGCCCTGCTCCGTGCCGACCGCGATGCCGATGTCGTAGTGATTCTTATAGATGATGTCCTCGCCGTTGATCTCGGCATTGGCGGCCGGAATTTCCTTCAGCGCCTGGATGCAGGCCTTGGCGAAGATCGACATGAATCCGAGACGCACGCCATGCTGCTTCTCGAAACTCTCGCGATAGCGCTCGCGCAACGCGAGCACCTCTGTCATGTCCACCTCGTTGAAGGTGGTGAGCATGGCCGCGGTGTTCTGCGCCTCTTTCAGCCGCTCGGCGATGCGGCGGCGCAGCCGCGTCATTTTCACCCGCTCCTCACGCGGCCCCACTTCGCGCGGCGCGCGGGAGATCGGGGTCGGCATGGGCGTGGCGGGCGGCACCGGAGAAGGCGCCGGCCTTGCCGCTGCGGCTGAGGCGACATCGGTTTTGGTCAGCCGGCCATCCTTGCCCGTCGGCGCGATCTTGGTGACGTCGACTTGGCTCTCCGCGGCCGCCTTGCGCACGGCGGGACCGGAGCGCGCGAGAATCTCAGCGCCGTTGCCGGCAGCAGGCGCGGTCGGTGCGGGTGAGGGTGCCGGCGCAGCGGGCGCTTTTGCAGGAGCGGGCACCGCGGCTTTCGGCGCCGGTTTTGCCGCGACCGCGCCGCCTTCGCCGATGCGGCCCAGCACGGCGCCGACCGCGACATTGCTGCCTTCGGCGGCAACGATGTCGGTCAGCGTGCCCGCCGCCGGCGCGTTGACCTCGAGCGTGACCTTGTCGGTCTCCAATTCGACGAGCGGATCGTCGAGCGCGACCACATCCCCCGGCTGCTTCAGCCAGCGCGCGACCGTTGCCTCGTTCACCGATTCCCCGAGCGCGGGGACTTTGATCTCGGTCGCCATGAAACCCCCTCTCGCCCTCAATTGGCGATTGCTTCGGTCACGAGCCGCGTCTGCTCGGCATTGTGCCGCCGCAACAGACCGGTCGCAGTCGCCGCCGCTTCGCCGCGACCGACATATCTCGGCCGCTTGCCCTTCACATCGAGCGGCCAAAGAACGCGCTCGATCTTGCGATCGACATAGTTCCACGCGCCCATATTCTCGGGCTCTTCCTGGCACCACACGAACTCGGCGTTCTTGTAGGGTGCCAACGTCGTCGCCAGCGTGTTGTAGGGGAACGGATAGAGCTGCTCGATACGAACGATCGCGATGTCGTTGATCTTCTGCTCGCGACGACGGGCCAGGAGGTCGTAATAGACCTTGCCCGTGCACAGCACGACGCGGCGGATCTTCTCGGGCTCGACGAGCTTGTCGACCTCGTCGAAGACGCGATGGAACGACGTGCCCGGCCCCATCGCCTCCAGCTTCGACGCGACCTCGGGCGCGCGCAGCAGCGATTTCGGCGTCATGATGATGAGCGGCTTCCTGAAGTTGCGCCGCACCTGGCGCCGCAACGCGTGGAAGTAATTGGCCGAGGTCGTCAGATTGCAGACCTGCCAATTGTCCTCGCCGGACAATTGGAGATAGCGCTCGAGCCGCGCCGAGGAATGCTCCGGCCCTTGCCCTTCATAGCCATGCGGCAAGAGCATCACGAGGCCCGACATCCGCAGCCACTTCGCCTCGGCCGAGGAGATGAACTGGTCGATGATGACCTGCGCGCCATTGGCGAAATCGCCGAATTGCGCCTCCCACAGCACCAGCGCGTGCGGATCGGCGAGGCTGTAGCCGTATTCGAAGCCGAGCACGCCCGCCTCGTTGAGCGGACTGTCCACCACCTCGAACGAGGCTTGGCCCTCGCGGATCTGCGTCAGCGGAACATAGCGGGTC
>CAYMNX010000364.1:0-2011 GCA_964391905.1 uncultured Rhizobiaceae bacterium | reverse complement strand
TTCAATAAGTTAGATGGAATTTCCGGGTGCTGAAGAACCCCAGGGCCGGCGCGGGCTTAAGCGCCACTTAACCAAACCGAAGCGCGGCTGCTCTGCCGCTTCGCGAAGCTCCTCCCCATCTCCAATGGGCTGCGTGATGATGATCAAGATCGATGCTATGCGCAGCGCCGAGTCGACGACGCTTTCAAGTCAATAGAGGGCGACGCCAACCCCGTAAACCTCATTTGACGAAGGCATCCGTCGCTAGCCCGTTGTAATCGCCGAGCTTTTCCTCCGGCTTCAACAGCCCGGCCTCGATATTGATGCGCTCGGCATTCTTGAGCCCCGCCGTCGTGACGGCGGGTGGGTCGGGCGTCGCCTTCCGGATTTTCTCGAGCACCAGGGCGATGAGCTTCGGATCAACGGTCGGCAAGCGCTTAGCGAGCATGGCGACAAGCTCATCGATCGGGCGCCCGCGCAAAATTGCGGCGGCCTCTTTCATCGCCTGGCCGACGCCTTCGCAGATCACCCGTCGCTTGGCACAAGTTTCGGGCCGCGTCACGACGACGGTGGTCGTCAGCGGCACGAGATCGGACGGCTCGCCATCGAGACCGCTCGCCACTGTCACGGCCCGGCCGTCGAGGCTCAAATTCTGCGGCCAAGGCGGCGACATCGCCATGCCGTCGATCTGGCCGGTCGCAAAGGCGGCGAGCGCGTTATCAGCCTTCATCACCGCAATCGGGATGGATTCCGGATCAAAGCCGGCACGCTTGGCGATTACATGCAGATAAGCTTGATCGATCGAGTTGATGGCATCGATCGAGATGGTGCGCCCACGCAAAGCCAGCGCGCGCTTCTCGAGTGGCGCTCGGGGATCGAAGCCCGCCGCTTCGGCCGCGGATCGGCGCAGCACCACCTCGACGCTCGCGCGGTTCAGCACGCCGACGATCGCGAGGAGCCGCTGGCCTTTCGCCGCGGCGCGGATCAGCGTCGCGCCCGATGCGTGCGCGACATCGGCGCTGCCGGAAATCACCGCGTTGGTCGAGCCGATCCCGGCGATGACCACGGTCTTCATCTTGAGCCCGTGCTTTTCCCAGAGGCCCTGTGCGTCGGCGATATAGCTCAGCGAATAGGCGAGCCCTTCCGACGGCATCGCCATGGTCACATCTTGAAGCTGAGCCTTGGCGCGCGTTGCGGCAAGGCAAAGACCCATCGTCAACAGACCAACCACCGCAATCGCGTTTCGCCGCAACCTCATCGGCGTCCCTTCCCTCCTTCTTCAACCTACTGCGCTCGCCGCGGCTAATCAGAGGGAAGGAATTCCTCGGTGTAAAGATCCTTATTATTGGCCGGAAGCTTCTCGAGCACGCCGACATCGAGAAAAGAATGCACTGTCGCATCGACGGTCTTGGGATCGAACCGGCCGTTGAGCGACAAAGCCGGCGTTTCGAGATCGTAGACCTTTGCGGCGATATCGGGCGGCAGGTTAGTAGCCGGCCGAGTGAGGCGGATCGTTTCGTCCTTGTTCGCGTGCATATAGCGGACGGTCTCGAACCAAGCGGCAAGGAAGCGCCGCACGGTTTGTGGATGATCCTTGATCATCGCATTGCTGGCATAAATGAGATGGGTGATGATCGTGCTCATATCGCCGAAATCGAGAAGCGGTTTCGCCTGGCCCTTCGCCTCGAGCAGATAGGCGCCTTCGAGCGGGCCGACGATCGCGTCGACATTCTTGACCATCAAAGCTGCGACCTCGCTGCTCATGGCGCCGACATAGGCGCGCTTCACCCCGTCCGGCCCCCAGCCTTGCTGGCGAGCGAAGGCGAGTGCCAGCCAAGAGGTGAGCGAGGTCGGCGAGGTGACGCCGATCGTCTTGCCCTTGAGATCGGCGGCCTGCTTGATGTCGCCATCCATGCGTATGATGAGCGCCATCTCGACCGGAGGACCGACCGTGACAGCAACCGCTTTCTGCGGTGCGCCCTTGGCGATGAACGCCATATCGGTATTGCCGGAGACGGTAAAATCGACCGCG
>CAYMNX010000363.1:0-4828 GCA_964391905.1 uncultured Rhizobiaceae bacterium | reverse complement strand
TCGTCAAGGAGCAGCTCGAGAAGGTCGGCTTCAAGGTCAAATTCGATACGCTCGATTGGAACACGCTGCTGACGGTCTTCGTCCAAGGCGCCGTCAAGTATCCGCAATATGACGGCATCAACTTCTCGAGCGGCGCGACGGACCCGCTGAACTTCCTCAAAGTCTATATGAGCAAGTATGCGGCGCCGCTCGGCTCCAATTGGGGCGGCTATTCCAATCCCAAGGTCGACGAGCTGGCGGACAAGGCGCTCAACACCTTCGATGATGCCGAGCGCACCAAGCTGATCACCGAGATTCACGAGATGACGGTGGCGGATGCGGCGCGCGTCTTCATCGTCAGCGATCTCAACCCGCGCGCGCTCTCGCCCAAGCTCTCGGGCTTCGTCCAGGCGCGCAGCTGGTTCCAGGACATCACGCCGATCGTCGTGAAGCCGTAGCGCGATAAACTTCCTCTCCCCAGCGGGAGAGGTGCAATCGAGTCATCGCTTGATCTATTCTCGCGGGGTTCAATCCGCGGGGGAGACATGAAAGCGATCCGTATCCACGCCAATGGCGGTCCCGAGGTGTTGCGGTGGGAGGATTGCGACCTGCCGCCGCCGGGACCAGGCGAGGTGCGCCTGCGCCACACCGCCATCGCGCTCAATTTCTCCGATGTCAATGTGCGCCGCGGCGGCTTCTACATCGCCGAGCCGCTGCAATTTCCCGTGATCCTCGGCAATGAGGCGGCCGGTATCGTGACGGCGCTCGGCGCCGATGTGCGCGGCATCGAGCCGGGCGACCGCGTCGCCTATATCGGCTCGGGCGGCCCCTTCTACGAGAAGACCGGCGCCTATGCGGAAGAGCGCAACCTGCCGGCCTCCTGCCTCATTAAATTGCCGGCCGATATTTCCGACCGTCAGGCGGCGGCGCTGATGCTCAAGGGCCTCACCGCCTCGATGGTCATCAACCGCGTGTTCCGGCCCAAGCGCGGCGACGCGATCCTCATCCATGCGGCGGCGAGCGGCGTCGGGCTTCTTCTCTGCCAATGGGCGAAGCACCTGGGCGCCACGGTTCTCGGCACGGTCGGCTCGGCCGAGAAGGCAAAGCTCGTCGCGGATCATGGCTGCGATCATCCAATTCTTTATCGCGAGACGGATTTCGTCGCCGCGGTGAAGCGCCTGGTGCCGCAAGGCGTCTCCGCCGTCTTCGACGGCGTCGGCAAGGACACCTTCATCGCCTCGCTCGATTGCGTCCGGCCTTTCGGCATGCTGGTCAATTACGGCAATGCCTCGGGCCATGTGCCGCCGGTCGATCTGCTTCTCCTGGCGAAGAAAGGCTCGCTCGCGGTCTCGCGTCCTGCCTTCAGCTTCCATATCGCCGATCCGGCGGAGTGCCGCGCCGCCTGCGACGAGCTCTTCGATTTCGTGCGCCGCGGCGTTCTCATGGTCGAGATGGGAAGGACCTACGCGCTCCGCGATGCGGCGGCGGCGCATCGCGATTTGGAGGCGAGGCTGACAGCGGGCGCCGCGATCCTCCTGCCCTGAGACGATAGCGCAGCGCAGTATCGCGGCTGCGGTGAGTACCGTGTCTTTGGGTCTCGCGCCGCGGCCTGCTGGGGGCGTGGACAGGCGATGATCTCACGGCTGCGGTCCAATCGGGCTTGATCCCAAGACGCGCGCGGCGTTACGCTCGAACGAGCCGGAACCCTTCGTTCCGGGAACTGTTCTGGTGGTAGCTGCGGTTCCGTTGGCGGGGTTTTTCGTCTTTGGTGTTCGAGGTGCGCCTATGGCTGGCGGTGGCTTGACGCAGTAGCCCTAACCGAACCTTTACGTCGGGCTGCGTAACTGGGCGTCTCGTGGTCCGCGATCGATGCGATCCTTCCGCCTTCAAATCCGATTGACAGGGGGTCTCATGCGTCTTGCAGCCCATCATCGGTCTGTGCGGTTCATCGCACCGGCGGGTGCTGCGATTGTGATAGCGGTGCTTGCAGCCACGCCCTTCCGCTTACCGGAGCCGAGCGCGTCGTCCGGGCATTCCCGTGGCGGATATGTGAGTCGCCTCGCCGGAACGATTAAAGATGACGCCGAGCATGTGATCATTTTGGGCGGCATCGTGCTCGAGCGAAATCGACATTTGGCGGCGGGAAGCGCGATCGGCTGCGCCATCGGCGCTGGTTTGGGCGCGGCGACGACGGGGGCCCTTGCCCTCGTGACCGGCGGCGGCGCCTTGGCTGCGCTGCCGACGGTGAGCACGCTCGGTTGCGCGGTTTTCGGCTCGGCCGGCGCGGTGTTCGGTGCGCCGCTCGACGATTATCAGGCTGATCTCTAGGCTGAGAGTTCCAATCCTATCCCGCCACGGCCCTCGTACGGTCGCGCGAACGCAAGTGCCGCCGCGCATGACTGTGAAATCGCGCCGCAGCCTAGGGAGATGGCGAGGCCGTGATCCGGTCGAGAGTAGCGAGCAAGTCCGGCGGGTTGAATGGCTTCGATATGTAGCCGTTCATCCCGGCCGAAAGGTACTCTTCCCTTGCGCCCACGAGGGCATTCGCGGTTAAGGCAATGATCGGGATGGTGCACGCTGGAGGCGGAAGGGCCCGGATGCGTGCCGTTGCCGCTATGCCGTCGAGACCGGACATTTGGATATCCATGAGCACGATGTCATAGGTTTTCGATTGAACCGCCTCGATCGCCTTGTGGCCGTTATCCACGATGTCCACTTGGTGCCCCGCCTTCTCGAGGATTATCCGTGCGACCTGTTGATTGATCATATTGTCTTCGACCAGAAGAACCTGGAGTTTTCGCGGGCTTGAATTGAGCGCTGGTCGCGCTCCCCGCTCAGGGCTGAGCGCCGCTGCCACGCGCGGCAAAGGAACTTCGAACCAAAAATGGCTGCCGACGCCTTCGCGGCTCGACGCGGCAATCGTGCCGCCCATCAGTTGGACGAGCTGTTTCGTTATGGCGAGGCCAAGGCCGGTTCCGCCAAATTTTCGGGCAATCGATGCATCGGCTTGAGCGAATTTTTGGAAAAGAGCCCCTTGTGCGGCCTCCGAGATCCCGATGCCGGTATCAACGATCGCAAAGCGCAACAGCGACGCACCCGCCGCGTCATCGGTGCTCGATATTTCGATGCGAACGCTGCCGAGCTCGGTGAACTTAATCGCGTTGCCGACGAGGTTGATCAGCGCTTGACGGAGGCGCATTGGATCGCCGATGTAGCTGCCGCGCGCGTCGTCCGAGATGCGCGCCGAGAGCTCGAGATTTTTATCGCGCGCGAGCGGCGTCATCATTGATATGACCGTCTCGACGAGCGCGGCCAGATCGAATGGCACTCTTTCCAGAACCATGCCGCCTGCTTCGAGCTTGGAGAGGTCGAGAATGTCGTTGATCAAGGCGAGCAAAGACGTCCCGCATGCCGTGATCGTTTTGGCGTAGTTGAGCTGCTCGTCGGTCAGGGAAGTTTCGAGCAACAGATGGCTCATTCCCATGATGCCGTTGATCGGCGTGCGGATCTCATGGCTCATATTGGCGAGAAACTGCGACTTCGCCTGATTGGCGGCGTCGGCGCGAATTCTTGCCGTCTCTGCCGCTTGCATCGCGGCGCGAAGCGCTTCTTGCGCTTCAACCCGCTCCGTGACGTCGCGCGCAATGGCGACCAATTCCAGCTCTCCGCTCTTCGAATTGACTATCTTTTCCCAGGTCGTCTCGACCCAGATGTAGGTTCCATCCTTGCGCCGATTACGCGCGGTGATGATCGCGCGGCCAAGGTTCTGAAGCTCTTCCTCGGCTTTTCTCAAAGCATCAATATCGTCCGGATGAATCATGGATTCGATCGACTGTCCGGTCAGCTCTTCCGGCTCATAACCGAAAAGCCGACGGCTCGAAGGCGAAACATAGTGCCGCTTCTTGTCGTGCAAATTGATGAGAATGATCATATCCGACGAGTGATCGGCGAGCAGCCGATAGCGCTCTTCGCTGTCTCGCGCCGTCGGTTCTACCCTGCTGCGCTGCCACAGCGTGCGGACCAAAATAATAGCAAGCGCGACCAAAATACCGATCAGGCCAGCCATGATGTAAACGGCGATGGCCGCCTCGGTCGCGATTTGGCGCTGCAAATTCCATAGCGCCCATGCCGCAAGGCCAAGCGCGCCGGCCACCATGACAAGTGCGCTGACGGCAATCCGGCTAATCCTGTCGCCCGGATGGTCCATTCAACAGTCTCGACATCAATCGAAGCACAGTCACAGCGGCCGTCTTCACTCGCTTATCGCGGCCCTTTGCGACCCAAAATTGCAGGTACCCCAAACTTGCCGTTATAGGGAAACCGTGGTGAACGGATGGTTAATCGGTAAAGCAACCGAAGCAGCAGCCTCAGGTCGGGATCGCCGTTGCGGGCAGCCCGACCGTTTGCGCCGCCTCGGTCAACTCCTTCCAAGTATTGGCGTCGACCGGGATGCCTTCTTGGAGCCGCTGCGCGCGCGATTTGCGCTCGGGCTCGCCTGCCACCATCACCGCCTCGACGCCCGGCCGCGGCGGCGAGGATTTGACCCATTGGATGAGCGTCTCCATCTCTCGCGCCATCCAGGAACTATCGCCGAAGCGCGCCGGATCGAGCAGGATCGAGAACATGCCGTTCTTGACGCCGCGATTGGGAATCTCGCCCTGCATCACGCCGCCGCCGGTGAGAACGCCGGCGAGAAGCTCGCAAGCCAGCGCAAGGCCCGAGCCCTTATGCTCGCCAAAGGGCAGCATCGCGCCATTGCCGCGATAGAACACGGCGGGGTCGGTCGCCTCTTCGCCCGCGGCGTCGATCAGCACGCCCGGCGGCAATTTCTTGCCTTCGTTCATGGCGA
>CAYMNX010000362.1:0-2028 GCA_964391905.1 uncultured Rhizobiaceae bacterium | reverse complement strand
AGGCGCCGACACGGCCGACGCCGAGCGCCCAGCCGATGCCGGTTGCGCGGATCGCGGTCGGGTAAAAGGTCGCGGCGATGGTGTTGAGGCAGGGCTGGCCGCCCTGGATGCTGACGCCGGTGAGAAAGACGGCCGGAATGAGGATCGCGGTGTTCTGGGTCGAGAAGGCGACGACGGTGATGAACACCGCCGCGCCGAGATAGCCCACCACCAGCACCTTCGGCAGCGAGCCGATCCGGTCGGCGATGAAGCCCATGCTCAAGCCGCCGACGATGCCGCCGATGCTGTACCAGATGGTGGCGATGATCGCGATCGAGAGCGGCTGGCCCGCTTGCTTCAACAGCGTCGGCATCCAGCTGATGAGATAGGTCAGGACGAAAAGATTCATGACGAAGGCGATCCAGAGCAGCGTCGTCGGAAGCGCCCGGCCCTCGGTGAAGAGGTGCTTCACCGTGATCCCTTCGACCGGCGGCTCGAGCGTGAATTGCGTTGCGGTCGTGAAGTTCCGGTCGGGGACGATCCGCATCATGATCGCGGCGGCCCGCGCCATGGATTTCCCCGACAGCAGCAGATAGCGCACCGATTCCGGCATCCACAACGCCACCACGATGATGAACAGGAGCGGCACGCCGCCGCCGATGTAGAAGGTCGATTGCCAGCCGACCGTCGGGATGAGCCAGTTGGCGAGGAGCCCGCCCGAGATCGAGCCGACGGCGAAGAAGGCGCCGGTGCTGTTGACGAGCAGCGCGCGGCGGCGCTGCGGCGCGTATTCGAGGACATAAGCGGTGACATTGGGGAGCGTGCCGCCGAGACCGAACCCCGCGAGCGCGCGCAGGATGACGAGGCTTTCAACGCTGCGCCCCAGCGGCGTCAAGAGCGAGAAGACACCGAAGACCGCCATCGGCCAGATGATCGCCTGCTTGCGACCGATCTTGTCGGCGAGCATGCCGAAGACGACCGCGCCGATCGTGAGGCCGAAGAAGCTGGCGCTGAAAACGGGGCCCAAGGCGCCGGGCGCGAGCCCGAGATCATGCGCCATCGCCGGCGCGACATAGCCGATGCCTTGCGTGTCGTAGCCGTCGAAGAGCGCGGTCATCAGGCTGATGCCCATGACCGCGAATTGCTTTGCGCTCATAGGGGATTGATCGATGACCGAGGTGACGTTGTAGCCGGGCGCATCGCTCATGGTGCGTCTCTCCCTGTCCTTATTTTGGCCGCCCCGTTCGAGCGGGGCGTTCTGACATCAGGCGGCGCCGGCGCGGGCCGCCCTCGTTGCAGCGAAGCCCATCGTATAATCGGCATCGGCCGATTTTTGCGCCATCATCGTCGATTTCTGCGGGAAATCGATGCGCTGCTCCGCCGCATCGCGGATGATGCACAGCGGGTCACGGCCCGCCGCGATGGCGGCGAGCGACTCGCGCATCATCTGGCGCATCGCGATGATGCCGCCGTCCGAGACGGCGAGGTGCTCGTTCGGGCGATCAGCGACGACGCCCTGCTGCTCCACCGCCATCCGGTCCTGATCGTTGACGTTGATGCCCCACCAATCGCTGGCGAGGGGCGCGTATTCGCCGAGCTTCACGTCGCGCCGCGAGGTGTGGAAGGAGCGCTTCTCGCTCGGATAGAAGCGAATAAAGTAAAGGAGCGTCGTCGAATCGTCGGCGGGCACGCGGTAGATCATGGAGCGCACCAGCTCGCCATTGGGATCGATGGCCGGCAGGGCGAAGCGGTTGATGGTCGGGAAGCCATAGCACGAGATATGCGTGTCATCGATGCCGTCGACCAGCATCACATTGTTGGCGCCATAGGGCGCGCGCTCCCAATGATAGGTGACCTTGCGCGCGCCATAAGCGGGGAAGGTATAGCCGTGCAGCCAGGCGAGGTGGCTGATATCGACGATGTTCTCGACGTGATTGAACCAATTGGCATGGATCGTCTGTACCTGGACTTCCTTGACGCCGTCTTCCATGCGCAGCACGTCGAAGAGCGGAAGGACGGGCGCCGGATCGGGGCCTAAGTAGCCGAAGA
>CAYMNX010000361.1:0-5759 GCA_964391905.1 uncultured Rhizobiaceae bacterium | reverse complement strand
AACCGCGCCGGCTGGCTAAGTGCCGAGGTCGGCGCTGCCTTGGCAGCCGGGGTCGTGCTTGCGGCTCTCTTCATTCTGTGGGAGTTGCGTGGCAATGCGCCGATGATGCCGATGCGCCTCTTCGGCTCTCGCGCCTTCGCCGCCGGCATCGCCGCAAGCTTCCCTTATTATGCCGCGATCTACGGCACTTTGTTCTTCCTGGCGCAATTCCTCCAAGCGGTACAAGGTAATGGACCGCTCGGCGCCGGTCTGCGACTTTTGCCCTGGACGGCGACGCTCTTCGTCGTTGCGCCGCTCGCTGGCCGCGCTATGAACCGCGTCGGCGAGCGGCTGCTCGCGGTGTCCGGCTTGATCCTGCAGACGATCGGATTGACATGGATTTCCGTCATTGCCGCGCCCGACCTCGCCTTTGCCGCGCTCGCCCTGCCGCTCATCGTCGCCGGTTGCGGCGGCTCGATGGCGATGCCGGCGCTTCAGAACGCGGTGATGAGCGCGGTCGCGCCAAGCGACATCGGCAAGGCCTCGGGCACCTTCAACATGCTGCGCTTCCTCGGTGGCGTGTTCGGGATCGCGATCCTCGTCGCCGTCTTCGCGGCAACGGGAAATCTCGGCTCGCCGCAGGCCTTCAATGCTGGCTTCAAGGTGGCGATCGGCGTCTCCGCCGCCTTATCGCTCGTCGGCACTATCGCCGCGATGGGGATACCGGCACAACGCGTGCCGCGCCTTGCGCCGACGAAGCAAGAGGCGTGAAGCGGCGGCGCTAATCCGAATTCGGCGCCGCCTCGGCCTGCACTCCCGCACGGCGATGTCCGCTGACCTCGGCGGCCGCATCGGGCGCAAGCCGCACAAAATAGAGGCACGAGGAAAGCGTGAGGACCGTCATGATGACGAGGGTGATTTGGATCGCGGCAAGGGGGATTTCCGTCAGCGATTCGCCGCGCCAGATCAGCACCCAATTGAGGACTACCGCCGCGACGGCGACGCCCATGCCGTTCGAGATCTGCTGCACCATGCTGGAAAAGCTGGTCGCCGCGCTCATGCGCGGCACCGAAACATCGGCGAAAGCCATGCTGTTGAGCGCCGTGTAATGCAGCGAGCGGAAGAAGCCGCCGATCAGCAAGACGAAAAAGATCACGGCCAGCGAAGTATTCTCGGTGAAGGTGACGCAGACCAGCACGCTCGCCGCGCTGATCGCGCCATTGACGAGGAGAACGGTGCGAAAGCCCCAGCGCCGCAGGATACGAAGTGCCGCGATCTTCATGACGAAGGAGCCGGCGGCGCTCGCCAGGGTCAAGAGGCCCGAGGTGAAGGCGGTCATGCCGATCCCGATCTGCAACAGGATCGGCAGCAGATAGTTGAGCGAGGCGGTACCGACGCGAAAAAGCGAGCCACCCAAGACGCTCACGGAAAAGGTCTGAATGCGCAGGAGTGTCGGATCGATTACCGGATGATCGCGATGACGAATGTGCCAAGCCGCAGCGAGCCCCGCGGCGATGCTGATGCCCAGCAGCAGCAGAAGGAGTCCGATGCTCGCATCGGGGCGCTCGACCAAATCGAAATCGAAAACGAGGCTCGCGATCGCCGTCCCCGAAAGCAAAAAGCCGATCCAATCCAGTGACGGGCTTTCCGGCTCGCGGTAGTTCTCGATGAAAGTCGATACGAGAAAGATGCCGAGCAGACCGACGGGGAGATTGAGAAAGAAGATCCAGCGCCACGATGCATAGGTGGTGATGAAGCCGCCGACCGGAGGCCCCAAAATCGGGCCGACCAGCGCCGGAACGGTCAGATAGGCCATGGCCGCAACGAACTCCGATCGCGGGACGCTGCGAAACATGATGAGGCGGCCGACCGGCACCATCATCGCGCCGCCGATGCCCTGAAGGATTCGCGCGGCGGCGAATTCGCTGACGCTCGAGCAAATGCCGCACAGGATCGAGCCGATGGTGAAGACGGCAATCGCGCTGCGGAAAATGGTCTTGGCGCCGAAACGGTCGGCGACCCAGCCGCTGACCGGAATAAAAACGGCGAGGCTCAGCACATAGGCCGTGATGCCGATGCTGAGATGGATCGGCGTCGTGGCGAAGGATTCCGCCATCTGCGGCAGGGCGGTGGTGATGATCGTGCCGTCGAGGTTTTCCATGAACAGCGCCGAGGCGACGATCATCGGCACGATCATGCTGCGGGAGAGAGGCAGTTCCATGGGGAGTCGCATATTATCCGATGTGAACGTCGCCCGCAGCCGGACTATTATCCTCGTCCCTAATCCGCAGCGGCCTCGCCGGTCTTCGCGACGGCGCCATGGCCGCTGACCTCGGCGCCGACATCGGGCGCGAGCCTTGCGTAGAAGAAACAGCCGGACAGCGCCACCAGTGACATCAAGACGAAAACGATACGAAAATCGACGACCGCGACGCTCGTCGCGGGCTCGCCGCGCAAAAGCTGCGTCGCATGCAGCAGAACCGCGGCGACCGCGACGCCCATGCCGTTCATCACTTGCATCATCATGCTGGAAAAGCTGGTCGCGGCGCTCGTCCGCGAATGGGGGATATCATAGCTGAGCGTCGTCAGGGCCGTGAATTGCAGCGAGCGGAAAAACCCGCCGACGAACAGAATGAGGAAGACCACGGATACCGGAGTCGCAAGCCCCACCATCGCGCAAGCGGCGATGGCGCCGGCGCTAATGAAGCCATTGCCAAGGAGCACGGTGCGAAAGCCCCAGCGCTTGAGGATCGGCGGGATCGCCGCTTTCATCGTCAACGAGCTCATCGCCGCCGCGATCGTGACGAGGCCCGAGGCGAAAGCCGAGAGGCCCATATTGACCTGCAGCAAAATCGCCATGAGATAGCTGACGCCGCCGGCACCGATCCGGAACAGCGCGCCCACCGCCACGCCGGTGAAAAAGGAGGGAATGCGGAAAAGCGTCAGATCGACGATCGGCTCGGAGCGGCGCAGCATGTACCAGGCCGCAAGCCCGCCGGAACCGAGGCTCAACACGAGGAGTCCGAGAATGAGCGCGATGCTGGTATCGGGCTGGACGATGAGATCGCAATCGAGCACCAGGCTTGCGATGGCGATGCCGGTCGCGATGAACCCAACCCAGTCGAAGGACGGGCAGCGCTCTTCGCGGTAATTTTCGAGAAAGATCCAGACCAGCACCGCGCCAAGCGCGCCGATCGGCAGGTTGAGAAAGAAGATCCAGCGCCAGGACGCGTAGGTGGTGATGAAGCCGCCGATTGGCGGCCCCAGGACCGGCCCGACCATCGCCGACATCGTCATATAGGAGAGCGCGCGGACGAGGCCTGCCTTGCCGACAGCGCGAAAGAGGACGAGCCTGCCGACCGGCACCATCATCGCACCGCCGACGCCTTGAAAGACCCGCGAGAGCGCGAACTCGGCAACGCCATTGGACATGCCGCACAGAACGGAGCCGACGGTGAAGACGGCGATCGCGGCGCTGAAGATCGTGCGCGACCCGAACCGGTCGGCCACCCAACCGCTCACCGGGATGAAGACGGCGAGGCTCAGCATATAGGCGGTAATCCCGATGCTGAGGTGAATCGGCGTGGTTCCGAAAGAAACCGCCATCTGCGGCAGGGCCGTCGTAATCACGGTGCTGTCGAGATTCTGCATGAACAGCGCGGCGGCAACGATGCCGAGCAGAATATTATGACGATTAATGGTCAAAGACATGGGCGCGACGAGCCTGGCGCAAGGGGCAACCGTCACTCTATGGCTTCGCCCCTGGTTTACAACCGCCGCGGAAGCAAGGCAGCCCTCGCGAAACCCCGCATCGCGCTTCACCTCGCGAGGTAAGCCGGCTAAAATTGACTGGATAAGGACTTTCACAAAAACCGAAGGAGCGCCCGCCCATGCCGATTACGATGTATTCTGGTTCGGTTCCGGTTTTCCTGCAGTTGCTGCCGGCCCTGTCAGGCTGTCTCGATAAGGCCCAGGCCTTCGCCGAATCCCGTAAATACGACCCCAATCTGATCCTCCAGCTGCGCCTCGCGCCGGATATGTTCCCCTTCGTGCGCCAGATCCAGCAGGCGACGGCTCATGCCTTGGCGCCCGGCCGGATTGCCAAGGTCGAGCTGCCGGCGCTCGCGGAGTGCAACAGCATTGCCGAGCTGAAGCAACGGATCGCGACCACGGTCGATTTCTTGAAGGGCATCCAGCCATCGCAAATCGACGGCAAGGAAAATGAGGAAGTGACGGTGCAGCTCGGACCCAATACGCGGCAATTCAAAGCCCAGCACCTCCTCTATCATCACGCGCTGCCGAACTTCTATTTCCATACCACCACCGCTTACGACATCCTGCGCCATTACGGCGTCGAGCTCGGCAAGCGCGACTTCATGGGCCAGATGCCGAGCTGATCGGACCGAATCATGGGCACCCGGCTGCCGCGCGGCAGCCGGGCGTCGATGAATACCGATGTCGCGCTGGCAATACACCAAAGGTCTGCATGATCTCGGCAATGGCTGCCACGCCTATCTCCAACCGAGCGGCAGCTGGGGCTGGAGCAATGCCGGGCTGATTTCCGACAGCGGCGAAACGCTGCTCGTCGATACACTCATGGACGTGCGATTGACGCGCGCCATGCTCGAGACGATGCGCGCCGCCGTGCCGGCAGCGGCGCAGATCGGAACGCTGGTCAATACCCACGCCAATCCCGATCACACTTTCGGCAATCAGTTGCTACAAGGGGCCACGATCATCGCCTCGGCCGCTTGCGCGCGGGAGATGCCCGAAACGCCGCCGCAGATGCTGATCGCGATGCAGAAGAATTGGCGCGAGCTCGGCGAGGGCGCCGCGTTTTTCTACGAGACCATGGGCAAGAACTTCGCCTTCGACGAGGTGAGATTGACGCTGCCGACGCAGACCTTCGATCGCGAGTTGTCGCTGACGGTCGGTCGCAAGAGCGTGCAGCTCGTCAATGTCGGCCCGGCGCACACGGCCGGCGACACGATGGTTTATATCCCTGCCGATCGCACGGTATTCACGGGCGACGTGCTGTTCATCGATGGTCATCCGGTGATGTGGGCGGGTCCGATCGACAACTGGATCAAGGCATGCGACAAGATTCTTGGCTGGGACGTCGATACCATCGTGCCAGGGCACGGCCCGATCACCGACAAGGACGGCGTGCGCCGCTTCAAGACCTATCTCGAGACGTTGAAGCGAGAGACCCGCCGGCGCTTTGATGCCGGCATCGCCTGGATCGAGGCCGCCGAAGACATCCGGCTCGACGATTACGGGGATTGGATCGATGGTGAGCGCATCGTCGCCAATGTCGCGGCACTCTATCGCGAATTTTCCGGCGGCAAGGAGCAGCGCAGTGCCGCCGAGCTGTTCGCCGCCATGCGGCGCTACCGCCAGAAGAGTGGCCTTTGAGGCCGAAAGACAACGGGGCGGCCGAAGCCGCCCCGCTCAAATGGTCAGGCGTTCTTGAGGTTCGCCGCGGCGACCTTGCCGGTGCGGCTGTCGCGCTGAGCTTCGAAGCTCACGCGCTGCCCCTCCTGCAGGTTGCCAATGCCCGAGCGCTCGACGGCGGAGATGTGTACGAACACATCCTTTGAGCCGTCTTCCGGCTCAATGAAGCCGTAGCCCTTCGTGGCGTTGAACCATTTGACTGTGCCGATCGTCATACGTCGTTCCTTCGAGAGGTAAAATAGCCGTCGCACCATACGTTCGGCGGGTAAAACAACCATATGGAAGGTAAGATAGCGGCGTTTGACGCCGGACCGAATCCCCCCCCA
>CAYMNX010000360.1:0-2962 GCA_964391905.1 uncultured Rhizobiaceae bacterium | reverse complement strand
CCGTCGCGGCTGACGAGGCGCTGGCCGGGCTTGAGCTCGCGCTGCAAGCGCTCGCCGGTCTCATGATCGAGTACGACGCCAATCTGGGACAGCCGTCGCGCCAGAGCCAGTGGCGCCATCACATGCGCGGAAAGCGGCGCGGCAACGGAGGGCAGCGGCTGCGTCTCCGCGTAAAATGGCAATTCGTACCAATGCGCCGGCGCGCTCGTGTCGAGCGGTGCCGTCAGATCATCGCCCAAGGCGGCGCCGAGCGCCGCTTCGAAGCCGCTCTCGACCTGCAGCGAATCGAGCACCGGCGGATAGCGCTTGTCACCCATCGCCGCCAAGAGCTCGGTCAGCGCGTGGCGCTCGGTCGCGAGCTTCGCGCGCTCGGCCTCGGCGGCCTGTTTCGGGCCGCGCAGGGCCGCCTCGTCGGTTTGCGCCTGGCGCAGCGCCGCTTCCGCCGCTTCCGACGCCTCCTTGGCGCGCGCCAGCTCGGCCTCGGCGGCTTGAACCGCTTCCTGCGCTTCGGCCGTGACCTCGGCCGCGATCTTCTCGGCCTCCAGCGTGGCGATATCGTGCGCGATCTGCTCCTGGCGCTCCCGGAGCCGCGCCAAGCGCTCGCCCGCGGACTGGCTGCGCCGCGTCAGCGCTGCGCGTTGGGCGTCATCGGCCGCGATCTGCTCGGTGAGGCGCGTCAGCTCGGCATCCCGCGTTGCGACTTCTTGCGTGATCGCGGCCAAGGCCGCCGCCGCTTGCTCTTGCGCCGACCCTTCATCGGCTTGAGCGGCGAGGAGCGTCTGGCGCTCGGCATCGAGACGCTCGAGCGCGGCCTTCGCATCGGCGGCCAGCCCTTCCTCGCGCGCGAGGTGGGACGTGACTGGCTGGCGCCGCGCCTGGGCGGTCTCGCGCGCGGCGCTGACGCGGCGCTCTTCTTCCTCGAGCGTCTGGCGCGCCAGCACCAGGCGTTGCAGCTCGGCGCTTGCCGCGGCCTCGGCCTGGCGCAGATCGGGCAGTTGCGCCGCGAGTTCCTCGCGCTTGCGCTCGGCGGCGAGCGCCGTCTGCGTGCGGTCGGCGACCTCGAGCTCCGCTTCGCGCAGCCGTGCGGCCGCGGCTTCATGCTCGGCGGTCGCGCGCTGCCAGCGCAGATGCAGCAACACCGCCTCGGCGCGGCGGATGTGATCCGAAAGGCGGCGATAGCGTCCCGCCTGGCGCGCCTGCTTCTTCAGCCCTTCGAGCTGCGTTTCAAGTCCGCGCAGCACATCGTCGAGTCGGGTCAGATTGGCTTCGGCGGCTTTAAGGCGCAGCTCCGCCTCGTGACGGCGCGAGTGGAGACCGGTAATGCCGGACGCCTCCTCGAGCAGGCTGCGGCGCTCGCTCGGCTTCGCGTTGATGAGCGCGCCGATTCGGCCTTGGCTGACGAGCGCCGCGGAATGGGCGCCCGTCGCCGCGTCGGCGAAGAGCAGCTGCACGTCGCGGGCGCGCGCCTCGTGACCGTTGATGCGGTAATTGGAGCCGACGCCGCGCTCGATACGGCGCACGATCTCGATTTCCGGCACCTCTTCATAGGGCTTTGGCGCATCGCGGCGCGGATTCTCGAGTGCGAGGCAAACTTCGGCATGATTGCGCGCCGGCCGCCCGTTGGTGCCGCCGAAGATGACGTCGTCCATCTCGCCGCCGCGCATGCGCTTTGCCGAATTCTCGCCCATGGCCCAGCGCAGCGCCTCGACGAGATTCGATTTGCCGCAACCATTGGGGCCGACGATGCCCGTCATGCCGGGCTGGATTACGAGCTCGGTGGGATCGACGAAGGATTTGAAGCCGCTGAGCCGAAGTTTCGCAAACTGCAAAGGATCTACCCGCTCTGGTTATTGGTTATGGGTGTTGGCCCGCAGCCTCGCGCAGGGCGAGCGTGGTAGCGGGCGTCGTTTGGCCGCTCTTGGTCGCAGCGGCATAGGCGTCGTTGAGCACGGTCGCGAAGTACCATTCGGCGCCTTTGCCATCGGCCTCGGAATAGGGCTGGGCGCCGGTATATTTCTTGCCGTTGATATAAAACGTCGGGGTCGAGTCGACGCCATAATTTTTTTGCGCATCGAACTCGGCGGCGGCGATGCTCTTGGAAAGCGCGTCATCGCCCATGCATTTGTCGAACTGCTCGCCGCTGATGCCGCCGAGCGTCGCAATGCGGCGCAGCGCCGGAGTCGGATCGTTCGTCGGCCCCCAGGTGCTTTGCTGCTGGAACAGCGTCTCGAAAAAGGCCGGGTAGCGCTCGGGCGGCGCGCAGCGGGCGAGCATCGCGGCCTTGAGCGCGTTGCGGTCGAGCGGGTAGTCGCGATAGACGAGCTTCGCCTTGCCGGTATCGATCCATTCGGCCTTGAGCTTCGGGAAAGTGTGCACGGCGAAATCGGCGCAATGCGGGCAGGTGAAGGAGAAGAACTCAAAGATCGTGACCGGCGCGTCGGGCTTGCCGAGCACGCGATCATCCGGGTTGAGCTTCGGCACATCGGCCCGTGCGGAAACGCTGCACAGCCCCAGCCCTGCCAGCGCTGTCACGACAAGCGCCAACCAAATCTTACGCATATCTGTCTCCGACCCACTAGATGTTGATGCTAAGTCGAGTTTTCTGCGGATGCAAGCCGCCCGCTTACCTGCGTCGCGATGCGATCACCGCAGCGCCGAGTCGCGCCAGCGCTTCGCGCAGCATGGGATCCGCCACTGTCGCGACGCGCTCTTCGAGCGCGCGTTGCTCTTCTCTGTCGAGCGCGCGCGGCGGCGCCGCCGCACGTGCCGCGTGGCGCGGCGGTCCTTGCACGAGAGCGATGCGCGCGATGGCCCCATAGCCGAAGAATCCGTTGATGCGCTCGATGATGACCGGCTCCAGATGCTGTGCCTCGAGCGCGAAGGCCGAGGCGACGCGCAAGCGCAAGGTTCCAGCGCGCCGCTCGCCGCGCGCGAAAGTAAGCCGGTCGGGTGACAGTTTCGC
>CAYMNX010000359.1:0-1863 GCA_964391905.1 uncultured Rhizobiaceae bacterium | reverse complement strand
TTGCTTTCGAGGAGGCCAAGCAGCTCGCTTATCAGCGCCTTGCCAATCCGCGCAACGTGCCGCTCGCCTTCTGCCACACCTATCGCGAGGAGGAGGAAGCATTGCTCGGGCCCGATCCTTGGGAATACGGGCTGAGCGATTTGAACCGGCGCAATTACGGCGCCCTCGTCGGCTTCGTCCATGATCAGGTGCTGGACGGGCCGCGCCCAACGCTCGAGGAGCTTTTCGCCAAAGAGGCTTTCGATCTGAAGCTGCCGCTGCCGCGCATCCACCCGATCAAATACAATTTTTGATGGCGTTCATTCGTCGATCAATTGCCACGGAGACACGAAGAACACAGAGTCGGGAAATGTTAAACCAGAGAGATGGGAAGGCACGAAGGAAAAGATTTTCTGCCTTGTGCCTCGGCCCTTTGGCGGTTGAACGCTTCCTTTCTGTCTCCGTGGCGCATTGAGCTCCGTATGCCGATCACACTTGCGCAAATCTATCGCTATCCGGTGAAAGGGTTGAGCCCCGAGCCGCTCGATCGCGTGACGCTGTCGCGGGGCCTTGGCTTGCCGCAGGATCGGCGCTTTGCCCTGGCGCATGGCACGACGGAATTCGATCCCGCGGCGCCGAGCTGGCTGCCGAAGACGAAATTTCTCATGCTGATGAAGAACGAGCGCCTCGCGCAGTTGCGCACGCATTTCGACGAGGTCGCGGAGACCCTGACGATCGAGCGTGCCGGCCGCATAATCGCGAGCGGCAATCTTCGCGAAGCGGAAGGCCGCGCCCGTATCAGCGAATTCTTCGCGCATTATATGGGAAGCGAAGCGAGCGGCACGCCTAAGCTCGTCGAAGCGCCCGGCCATATGTTCTCCGACGTCGCGCGCAAAGTCGTCTCGATCATCGGATTGGCGTCGGTGCGCGAGCTCGGCGGCGTGCTGCAAACAGCGGTCGATCCGCGGCGGTTTCGCGCCAATTTCTACGTCGAACGCGGCGAAGCCTGGCAGGAATTCGGCTGGATCGATCGCGAGTTCACCATCGGCTCGGTCCGCTTGCGCGGCGTCAAGCCGATCAGTCGCTGCGCCGCGACCAATGTCGATCCTGCGAGCGGCGCACGCGATCTCGACATTCCGCGCGCGCTCCGGGAGAACTTCGGTCATGTCAACACCGGCATCTATGCCGATGTGTTGGACGACGGTGCGGTCGCCTTGGGCGATCCGCTCGCGCCGCCGAGCTAGCGCGGCTTGGAAGCGGTCGAACCTTTCTGCTCGATATTGCCGCTCATCATGATGATCTCGACCTTGCGGTTGACCGCCGCGTGGAAAGAGGGATCGGCGCCGAGCGCGATCGCCTTGTTGGCATAGCGGCGCGCCTGGCCGACGAGCCGATTGCGCTCGGACGCATCGTTTTCCTTGGCCTTGCGCATTGCCGCGTGGAGCGCAACATCGGCGGCGCGGGTATTCGAGGTGCACTCCAAGCTGCGCGCATCCGCGAGGATCTTGCGCTTGAGTTCCAGCGGCAGCTTCGTGCTGCGCTTGAGAACATCATCGAGCCTTGCCTTGATGCGCTCGGCTTCGGTCGGCTGCGCCAAGCGCATCATCTCGATGAGCTTACGGCACTCGGCCTTCACGGCCTCGAGCAGCTTTTCTTCGGCTTCTCTTGCAACATCGGTGACGGTCGGCATGGCCCACCTCAAGCAAAATGTCGCTGTGATGATCTGCCGCAGTCGTTGAATTAGACCTAATGAAGATTGAAGTTTTCCTAAAGCCGCATCGCAGTGTAAGAAATGTTTAATCACAACGCGGAAATCGTGCGGTTGGCGCGCCCCTCTTCGAGGCTCTTCGAGAGGCTGCAGATTTCGCGCGAAAATGCTTTAAC
>CAYMNX010000358.1:0-3375 GCA_964391905.1 uncultured Rhizobiaceae bacterium | reverse complement strand
GTATAGGACTGCGAAAGGTTTCCCGAGGGCTGCGGAAAGGGGCTGTGGCCCCGCTGTTTGGCGGCTTCGGCAAAGAGCGTCGGCCCGTAGGGTTGACGCTGCGCCGGGGTCGGATAGGGGCGCGAGCGCGCGCCTTCGAACGGATTGCCGCCCGGCTGCTTCTCGCCTTTGATATTCCCCGCGGTGCCGGAGGTGCCGCAGAGATACTCGAACTTGTCGTAATAGGGCTCGAGCTCGTCGTAAGTGACGCCCCAATCCTGGATCGTCATGTCCTCGGGGAGGAATTTCGCGCCGTAACGCTGCGTCAGATGCGTATACATCTCGAAGTCGCTCGGCAGGAAGCGCCAGGTCTCGGCATTCCAATGGACGCCGCCACCGCCGACGCCGTTGGGCGGCATGAAAGATCCCCACGTCCGGATCGGCAGCGCCGTCTGGCCTTCCTTGTTGCGGAAGCTCATCGTCTGCTGGGCCGGACGTAGGAACAGATCATGGCGGATGTGATAGCGCAGCTCATCCTGCGCGTAGGTCGGCGGGAAGTCGGTCGCGGTGTCGCGCCACGGGCCACGCTCGATCGCAACGACCTTGAGCCCCGCCGCCGTCAGCGCCTCGGCCAGAATCGATCCCGTCCAGCCCAGGCCGACGATGACCGCATCGCATGCGGGCAGCCTGCGCGCGTTCAATTCACTCATCCTTGACTCCATTCTTGTCTGCCGCTGATGCCCACGGGCGGAAGCGGAAAGCGCTCGTTATGGCGATCGATCCAATCGCGATAGTCGTAGCGCGCGCCGGGAAATCCGATCATCTTCCAAGCGACCATGTCGCGATTGCCGCCATAGATGGGATCGGCGAAGAAGCCTTCGCGCGTGTTTTGCATCAGCTGCTCGAAAAAGCCGGTCGCGCTCACGCCTTCGAGCTGCAGCGGGCCCTTCTCGAGCCCGGTGATGATTTCGTCCTTTTGCTGATCGGACAGTTGAGCGAAGGATTTTCCCGCATAGGTCGTGTGACAGTATTTGTCGAGCGCCGCCAAGGATTGGCGATAGCGCATCGCAGGGGTGAGCGGCGACTGCATGCCCTGCGTCTTGGTTCCGTCCATAAAGGGCGGGCGCATATAGAGTCCTTGCGAACTGCCATAAGGGCCCGCCAATTGCCGATCGATGAAGACCGCGCAGCCCGCATCCTTTCCGCCGGGCGTTTGCGGATCAGGTGGAATCAGCCGATCGACTAAGGCCTCGACCGCCGCGCCTTCTTCCGGCGTGAAAAATTTCCAGGGTCCAGGTTGCACCTGAACAGGGGGTGAACTCGATTCGGGTATCCAGGGGAGCTGGCCGGCGATGATGCGGGCGCGAGAGGAGGCGGTGGATAGGATGAGACATAGTGCCGTGCCGGCGAGTAGGTCACGGCGGTGAATTGTCATGGACGTGCCCTCGCAAGATGACCACACGCGGCCGGGCTCTCGGCCGCATTAGACAAAATGGGCTATGAAGGCGTAGGTTGCAAAAACGCGGGCCAATAAAATGGCCACAACGGAACTTAAGGAAGGCAAGGAGCAGGCGATGAAGCTGGCCTATTTCGACGATTACCGCTTGGGCGTTGTGAAGAGTGACGGGGTGGTCGACGTTTCGGCCCTTGTTCGGGATATACCCCATACCGGGCCGCATGATCTGATCAGCGGACTGATCGAGCGGTTTTCGGACTATCGCAAGCGTCTCGAGGACGAGGCAGCACGCGGCAAAGCAACGCCGATCGCGAATGTCAAATTCCGCCCGCCCTTGCCCCGGCCCGTCAATATCGACTGCATGGCGGTCAATTACATGGAGGACGGAACGCGTAAGGAGCCGGCGCCGATCAACGCGTTCCACAAGTCGCCCATTTGGGTGATCGGCGACGGCGATACGATGGTATTGCCTGACGTGCCCGCGACGGTCTTCGAGGGCGAGGCCGAGATCGCGCTCGTCATCGGCAAGCGCGCCTCCAACGTCAAGGCCGCTGACGCCATGAATTATGTCTTCGGCTACGTCAATTTCATCGACGGCTCGGCGCGCGGCCTGCCGCCCGCGCAGAACAGCTTCTATCAGATGAAGTCGCGCGACACCGTCGCGCCGCACGGTCCGTGGATCGTCACCGCCGACGAGATCGCCGATCCGCACAAGCTGCAGATCCGGCTCTGGGTCAATGGCGTGCTGAAGCAGAATTTCAATACCAGCGACATGGCGCATAAGATTCCGCGCTGCGTCGAGTTCGTCTCCTCGATTCACACGCTCGAGCCAGGCGACGTGCTCGCGACCGGGACCAATCATCGCGGCCTCAACGCCTTCCAGAACGGCGATCTGGTCGAGCTCGAATGCGAAGGTGGGCTCGGCAAGCTGCGCATTCATGTGCGCGACGATCTGAAGCGCAGCTGGACGCGCGAGACGCGGCTCGAGCGCCAGCAAAAGGGTCATGAGACCGTGCTGGCGCCGCAGCTTACCGGCAAATACGCGCCGGCCGCGGGCTGATCGTACTTGGCTATTTAGGGGAGAAACGATATGGCGAGCCAAGAGCCCGTCGCCTTGGAGGCGATGTTTGGACCTTATTGGAATACGCAAGCCCTGAAGAAAGGCGACGTTCGATCGCCGTTGCTCAAGTTCACCTTCGCCGATGTGAAGGTCGCGAATACGATGTTCAAGTCGGTGGTTCGCGATGCGCGCTTCGATGTCAGCGAGTTGGCGATCGTCACCTATTTGCAGGCGAAGGTCTACGGCAAGCCCTATGTGCTGTTGCCGGCGGTGATCGTCTCGCGTGGCCAGCACCACACCATCGCCTACAATGCCGAGCGCGGTCATCTGAGCCCCGCCGATCTTCCCGGCAAGCGCGTCGGCGTCAGGGCCTATACGCAGACGACGGGTGCCTGGGTGCGCGGCATCCTGGCCGATGATTACGGCGTCGATCTCTCGCGCGTGCGCTGGATCACTTTCGAGGATCCGCATTTGGCCGAGTATCGCGATCCGCCCGCGGTCGAGAAGGCGCCCGAAGGCAAGAATCTCGTGCAGATGCTGCTCGACGGCGAGATCGACGCGGCGATCGTCGGCGACAGCTTACCCGATCCGCGCCTCAAGACGCTCATTCCCGATGCCGAAGCGGTGGCGCGGCAATGGGCGGCCAAACATGGCGGGACACCGATCAATCACATGACGGTAATGCGGGAATCGATCGTGAAGTCGCGCCCCGATGTCGTGAAGGAGGTGTTCAAGCTCCTGGTCGAGAGCGCGAAATTAGGCGCAACGCCGGGGAGCGAGCAAGCGAGCGCGATCCGCTTCGGCTTCGAGGCGGTGCGGCCGTCGCTCGAACTCATCATCGATTATTCGGTACGGCAGGGCCTCATTCCGCGCCGCTTTA
>CAYMNX010000357.1:0-1671 GCA_964391905.1 uncultured Rhizobiaceae bacterium | reverse complement strand
AGGTATCGAGCACGTCGGGATCGCGCTTCAGCGCGGTCTCATGGCCGTAATGCTTGGCCGCCGCCGCCTGCGCTGCTTCCTCGGTCTCCTCGACGAAGACCGCGCCGTCGGGCCCGTACCAGGCCGGGATTTGGTGGCCCCACCAGATCTGCCGCGAGACGCACCAGGGCTGGATGTTGCGCATCCATTCGAAGAAGGTGTTCTCCCAGCTCTTCGGCACGAATTGGGTGCGCCCTTCCTCGACCGCGGCGACCGCCGCCTTCGCGAGCTCCGATGCGTTGACATACCATTGATCGGTGAGCCACGGCTCGATCACGACGCCCGAGCGATCGCCATAGGGGATCATGATCACGCGGTCTTCGGTTTTCGCGAGAAGGCCTTGCGCTTCCATATCGGCGACGATCTTCTTGCGCGCCGCGAACCGGTCCATGCCGCGATAGGCGGGCGGCGCTTCGTCGTTGAGCTTCGCGTCGCGATCGAAGACGTTGACGAGCGGCAAGCCATGTCGCCGGCCGACATCGAAATCGTTGAAATCATGCCCCGGCGTGATCTTGACCGCGCCGCTGCCCGTGGTCGGATCGGCATGCTCGTCGGCGACGATCGCGATGCGGCGATTGACGAGCGGCAGGATCGCACGGCGCCCGATCAGATGTCGATAGCGCTCGTCCGACGGATGAACCGCGACGCCGGTATCGCCGAGCATCGTCTCGGGCCTTGTCGTTGCGACGGTGATGGTCTCGCCTGGGCTGCCCTCGATCGGATATTTGAAATACCAGAGCGTGCCCTTGGTCTCGCGGTTCTCGACTTCGAGATCGGAGACGGCGGTATGGAGTTGCGGGTCCCAATTGACGAGCCGCTTGTCGCGATAGAGCAAGCCTTCGCGGTGGAGCTGCACGAACACCTTGCGCACCGCCGCCGAGAGCCCCTCATCGAGGGTGAAGCGCTCGCGGCTCCAATCGGGCGAGGCGCCGAGCGAGCGCAGCTGACGCGTGATCGTGCCGCCCGATTCCGTCTTCCATTTCCACACCCGCTCGATGAACTGGGCGCGACCGAGCTTGTGCCGGCTCGATTGCTCCTGCTCGAGCTGGCGCTCCACCACCATCTGCGTGGCGATGCCGGCGTGATCGGTGCCCGGCTGCCACAGCGCGTCCTCGCCGCGCATGCGATGATAGCGGATGAGAATATCCTGCAAGGTGAAGGTGAGCGCGTGGCCCATATGGAGGCTGCCCGTCACATTGGGCGGCGGCATCATGATGCAATAGGGCTTGGCCGCGCTCTCGGGATCGGCGGCGAAGGCGCCCGAACGCTCCCATTCCTCGTAGATCGGGCGCTCGACCGCTTTGGGATGAAAATTCTTGTCCAGCATCGCCGAACGATCCTGCGTCTCGGACGGGGCGCTGGGACTAGCGGCGCTGCGCGTCGAGCGCGAGGCGGCCGATCTCTTCGCGCACGATCCGCTCGACCAGCTCCGGCAGATTCTCGTCGAGCCATTCCTTCAGAATGGGGCGCAGAAGCTCGCGCGTGATGTCCTCGAGCGTCCGCCCCGCATTGCCCATCGGCAGGCTTTGGATATCCGGCTCGCGATGGGTGCGGCTGACGAGCTCGCTCAAGGCCGAGAGGGACGCGGTAGCGGTTGTCTCGGAGATGAGCCGTCGGCCGAATTCCGGCGTC
>CAYMNX010000356.1:0-2735 GCA_964391905.1 uncultured Rhizobiaceae bacterium | reverse complement strand
GGAGAATGAATTCGGCTGGAGCCGTGCGTCGATCTCTCTCGCGATCGCGGTTCAGCTCATGCTGTTTGGCCTCGTTGGGCCGTTCTCGGCCGGTTTCATCGATCGCTTCGGCCTGCGGCGCACCATGATCGGCGCTTTGCTGATGATGGCGAGCGGCATGGCGCTTCTGCCTTTCGTCACCGCGCCGTGGCAGCTGCAGCCGATTCTCGGAATCTTCATGGGCCTCGCCACCGGCGCGCTCGCGATGATCATGGCGGCAATCGTCGCCAATCGCTGGTTCATCGAGCGGCGCGGGCTGGTGATGGGATTGCTCTCGGGCAGCACCGCGGCGGGCCAGCTCATCTTCCTGCCGAGCTTTGCGCAGGGCGTGGAGGGCCTCGGTTGGCGTCCCGCGGTCTTCATCGGCGGCGGCGTGCTGCTTGCCGTCATCCCGATTGTCTGGCTCTTCATGCGCGACGAGCCACGCGATGTGGGGCTGAGGCCGTTCGGCGCCAAGCCCGATGCACCCGACCTGCCGCGGCCGGTACGCGCCAATCCCTTCACCGCCGCTTTCGCCGCGCTCGGCAAAGGCTCGCAGCACCGCGACTTCTGGCTGCTCTCGGGCAGCTTCTTCGTGTGCGGCGCGAGCACCATCGGCCTCATCGGCACGCATTTCATTCCCGCCTGCCTCGATCACGGCATTCCCGAGACCGCGGCCGCGGGCATCTTGGGTGCGATGGGCGCGTGCAACATTGTCGGCACCACCGCCGCCGGCTGGCTCAGCGATCGCTTCGACAACCGGTTCCTGCTCTGCTGGTTCTATGCCTCGCGCGGCGCCTCGCTGCTGTTTCTGCCCTATGCGCTCGACATGGCAGGCCCGTGGGGGCTGGCGATCTTCGGCCTTTTCTACGGCCTCGATTGGATCGCGACGGTGCCGCCGACGGTCAAGCTCACCACCGCCGCTTTCGGTTCGCAGCAATCGGCGGTGGTCTATGGTTGGATCATGGTGATGCACCAGGTCGGCTCGGCGACCGCGGCCTACGGCAGCGGCTTGGTGCGCACGCTCTCGGGCGAATACACCGATGCGTTCTGGATCTCGGGCGGGCTTTGCGTCATCGCTGCGATCATGGTCTTGCGCATCGGGCGCAAGCAAACCGGCTCGGCACGGCCGGCGCTCGTCAGCGCGGAGGCGTGAGGGCTATTCCGACGGCGCTTGTTGCACCGGCGCTTGACCCGGTGTGAGCCGCAGCGGAATCTCTTCAAGGAAGCTGATCGCGATCAAGCCGAGCACGGCAATCGCCGCGGCGATCATGAAGGTCATCGAGAAGGCGTGAACGAGGCCGGGCAAGACGGCGTCGCGCGTCGACGCCGGCAGCGAGGCGAGCGCCGTCGGCCCGCCGCGCAGCACCTCGGGACCGAGATCAAGATTACTGGCGGCGAGCGCCTGACCGAAGGCGAGGACCAGCATCGACCAGAGGAGCGCCGTGCCGAAGGAGCCGCCGAGCGATCGGAAGAAGCTGCTGGTGCCGGAAAAGGCGCCGAGATCGCGGAAATCGGAGGCGTTCTGTCCCGCCACGGTCAGCGGCGACATCGAGAGCCCGACCGAGACGCCGTTGAGCATGAAATAGCAGATGATGAGCCAGGGAGGCGTCGTTGCGCTCATCGTCGCAAAGCACAGGAAAGAGGCGACGACACCGGCAAAGCCGATCTGCGGCGAGCGCTTGTAATGGCCGGTGCGGCGCATGTGATGGCCCGTGGTGATCGAGCCGATCATTTGCGAGCCGATCAGGGGGACCACGAACATGCCCGACACCGACGCGCTGTAGCCGATGACGAGCTGCAGGAACACCGGCAAAAGCATCGCCGAGCTCAAAAGCGTCGCCGCGATCAAGAACTGCGCGATGAGAACGGTACGGACATTGCGATTGGCGAACAGCCGCGGCGGCAGCAGCGCCTCGCGCGCGCGCAGCTCTTGCAGGGCGAAAGCGAGAAGGAACAGCAGCCCGGTTGCGCCGAGGCCCAGGATCGTCGGCGAGGCCCAAGGAAAGGTCGTGCCGCCCCAGGCGGTCACGAGCATCCACAAGGTCACGCCCGGCATCATCAGCGCCGCGCCGAAGAAATCGATCGAGCGCCGCTCGCGCCGCACGGCGATGCGGCGCAAGGACCGGTCGCAGAGAACGAAGGCGACCGCACCGATCGGCAGATTGATCCAGAACGCCCAGCGCCAGTTGAGATAGTCGACGCAGAGCCCGCCGACCAAGGGGCCGGCGATGCTGGCGAAGCCCCAGATCCCGGTGATGTAGGCTTGATAGCGGCCGCGCTCGCGCGCCGAAACGACATCGGCGATCGCGGCTTGCCCCAAGCTGAAGAGCCCGCCGCCGCCAATCCCCTGAACCGCGCGCGCGGCGATCAGCATGCCCATGTTTTGGGCGAGGCCGCACGCCACCGAGGCAAGCACGAAAACGATGATCGCGAACTGGAGCAGCCGCCGGCGGCCATAGAGGTCGCTGAGCTTGCCGTAGATCGGCGCGGCCGCGGTATTGGTGAGGAGATAGGCGGTGACGACCCAGGAGAGATGAAGGAAGCCGTCGAGATCGGTCGCGATCCGCGGCAGCGCCGTCGTCACGATGGTCGAATCGAGCGCCGCCATCATCATGCCGAGCAGCACGCCCCACAGCACGCTGAGGATTTCGCGATGCGTGAAGCCGCTCGCCGAAACCGCTTCCGCGCCTTCGTGAAGGTCTGTGCCCCTGGGA
>CAYMNX010000355.1:0-2068 GCA_964391905.1 uncultured Rhizobiaceae bacterium | reverse complement strand
GCCGGGATCGGGGATCAGCACGGTCTTTTCGGGATTGAGAAGCTTTGCCGTCTCGGCCATGAAATGAACGCCGGCCAAGACGATTACCGCCGCGTCGGTCTTCGCCGCTTCGCGCGCCAAGGCGAGGCTGTCGCCGACGATGTCGGCAACGCCGTGGAAGATTTCTGGGGTCTGATAATTATGTGCGAGGATGACCGCGTCGCGCGCCTCCTTGAGCGCAAGAATCGCGTCGATGTCATCGGCGAAGACCGGCCATTCGATCGCCGGAATGACGGTCTTCACGCGCTCATAGCGCGTGTCGCTGGGGCGAAGCAGAGGGGTACTATCCGGCATTGACGCCTCCCATTATGCTCATTGTGAGCAAATCTATGCGCTAATACTATAGATGAGCATAAGTGAGTCAAGTGCCAAACGAGCGGGGAGGGTTGCAGAAAGCGAGGGGCGCTCGGCCGGTCTTGGCCCGATCGATATTCCGGCGCCTGCCCGAACTTTTTACTCCTCCGTCTTGAGAGGGTGTCGGGTTCATGCCGCTGCGCGCGTCCTCCGAGTGCATAACGGAGCCACAGCCATGACTGAACAGGCCAACATTGAAGAGATCCGGATTAAGGCGCTTCTCGAAGCCTGGGCGGACGCGGTCCGCCGCCACGATGTTCCCGCCATCCTTGCGCATCACGAGGCGGACATCGTGATGTTCGACTTGCCGCCGCCCTGCAGTGCAAAGGGATAAAGGCGTATGAGCAGACCTGGGACTTGCTCTTCCGCTATCACAAGCCCGGAACCGCTTTCGACATCCAAGAGCTGGCCGTGACCGCCGGCCAGGATGTCGCCTTTGCTGTCGCGATCATGCGCTGCGGTCCCGATTCGTCCAGCAACCCGGCGGATAAGGACGGCTTCCTGTTCCGACTGACCGTGGGCCTGCGCAAGGTCGACGGCGACTGGCGCATCGCCCATGAGCATCACTCCGTCCCCGCGACGGATTAGGCCGGGCGGGCGATGGGCAGGCGAGCGCCGGCAAAGGCGCGCTCTTGCAGCACCTCGCGGCGGAAGCGCACCAGCCGCGCCGGCCGGCCGCCGGTCTCGGTCGAGACCTGGCCGGTTTCCTCGACGAGACCCTGCTGCTCGACGAGGCGGCGGAAATTCTGCTTATGGAGGCGCAAGCCCGCCAGCGCCTCGACGGCGCGCTGCAGCCGCAATAGGGTGAAGCTCTCGGGCATGAGCTCGAAAACGACGGGGCGGTATTTGATCTTGGCCCGGAGCCGCGCGATCCCGGTCGCGAGAATGCGGCGGTGGTCATGCATCATCGGCTCGCCCGGGAGCGGATCGGCGATCGGCTTCATTTGTCCCGCCTCGGGCACGAGCTGCGCCTCGTAAAGGAGCTCGTAGCGCTGCAGGACGAGTTCTTCGTTCCACCGCCCGCCGCTCAAGGCAAAGGTCGTCTCGATGCGTTGCTGCCGCTCGCGCCGCTGCGCCGGATCGGCCGTAGCCCCGGCCCAGGCGGTGAGGCGTTTTGCGATCGCGGCCATGACCGCCGGCTTGCCCTCGCGCCAATCTTCCCATGGAAAATAGCGATACCAGTTGCGCCATTCCGGCGCCTGCTCGCCCGAGGCGCGCGCCTCGCGCGCCAGCCCCAAATAGCTGATCGAGATCACGCGCCCGCCATCCTGGGTGCGGTCGCGATCGGCAAAGGTATAGAGTTGCTCGATATAGCCGAGCGGATGATGAGTTTGGCGCTCGACCCAGGAGCGCAGCCCCGTCTGCAGCGAGCGGTGGCTCGATTCGAACGGGCCCGACGGCAGAGCCTTGCCGTCATGGATGGTGAGGACGCGCGGCTCCTCCTCCGTCACCGCAACGAGGAGCGCGGTCAAATCGATCGTGACAATGCCGCTCTCAGGCGCGCTCACGCGACACCACTTTTCTGGCCATCATTCCCGTACCGGGTCCGTTCTGCAGACCTGCCGAAGGCGTGAGGCGCGAGCGCCGTGCCCGGAATTGCGGCAAAAATCGGCGCGGCCGGGCGGGAATTCCGATCCATTTTACACCTTGGTAACGCTTCGCCAGCCTTTTGGTA
>CAYMNX010000354.1:0-2020 GCA_964391905.1 uncultured Rhizobiaceae bacterium | reverse complement strand
ATTGGCGGCGTTGAGGCCATAGGCCCAGGCATTCTCGCCCATGAGCGCGCGGTTCTCCTCGAGGAGGGCCGGCAGCCACGGCACCATGAAGGGCGCGCCGAGAAAGGATTCGGCGACGCGGTACTCGTCGATGGCGCGCGCCTTCGCCTGGTCGAAAGCCGCCATCAGCGCGCGCGCGATCCAGCGGTTCTGCTCATAGACCTCGCGGCGAATCACCACGACATGCATCATGGGAAAGATTCCGGTGCGGCGATACCAGTCGCGCTCGACGGCTGCGTAATCGGGAAAGAGCCGCGTGATGTGGCGCGCGCCGCCGATGAAGCTCGGCGGCAGCCAGGCGGTGAAGAGCGCATCGATCTCGCCGGCGACGAGCATCGCATCGAGGGTCTGGCCCGGGCCGAGCTCGCGGATCTCGACATCGGGCGGCGGCACCAAGGGCGCCCAGTCGCGCCCTTGCGGGTGATCGAGGCCGCCGACGAAATGGATCATGCTTTGCGCCGCGACGCCGTATTCGTCGCTCAGCACGCCCTTCGCCCAGATGCCGGCGTCATGGCCGTAGCGGTGCAGCTCGCCGACTTTGCGCCCCGCCAGATCCTGCGGCCGCGCGATGCCGCTCGCGCGGTTCACGAAGATCGCGGAATGGCGGAAGATGCGGTTGGGAAAAACCGGGATGGCGATGAAGGGCGCGCCCGACAGCTCGAGCGTGCGGAGATAATAGGTGAGGCCGATCTCCGCCACGTCATAGGCGCGGTCGCGCACCATGCGCTCCATGATCTGGCCGACCTGGCGCGGGCTCTCGAATTCCAAGGCGATGCCGTCGGCCTTCACGCTGCCATTGGTGAGCGCGCGCGTGCGGTCATAGGTCCAACAAGCAAGCTTCAGTTTCAAATCCGCCATCATCGACTCCCGCGGTGCTGCGCCATCGCCGCGCCGCCATCGCCCCTTCCGGCGGATCGCCGGCGCGCGCTATAGTAGCAGCCAAGCGAAGTATCGCATCGCATATTCGGGGGGAGGCCCTAACGCCGTTGACCAGCGCAACAAGAAGAAGGCTCGAAGCCCTCGCCGGCGGCCTCATCGCTGTCCTTCTCGCGACCGCTATCGCGCGCGCCGACGCGCTCAAGATCGGCGGCGTCCGATCGACCGCCGCCGGCGCTCTCTATATCGCCGCGGAGAAGGGCTATTTCGCCGCCGCCGGAATCGAGCCGGAATTCGTCGATTTTGATTCGCCCGGTCTCGTACCCGTCGCCGTGGTCTCGGGCGCGATCGACATCGGATCGGCGGGCGTTTCGGCGCAGCTCTATACGCTCGCGGCGCAGGGCGCGCTCAAGATCATCGCCGGCCAGGCCCATGAGTCCAAAGGCTATCAGGTGACCGGCTTCATCGTGTCGAACGCGGCGGCGGCCGCCGGCCTTACCCGCCTCGATCAGCTCGCCGGGCATACCGTCGCGATCTCGCAAATCGGCTCGCCCGTTCATTACGCCGCATCGCAGGTCGCGCTGAAGCATCGCGTCGCGCTCGAGCGCTTGCGCTTCCTGCCGCTGCAGTCGAACTCGAACATCCTCTCCGCGGTCGTCGGCGGCACCGCCGATACGGGCGTGATCCCGGCGACGGTGATGGCGCCTGCGCTGGCGCGCGGCGATCTGAAACTGCTCGGCTGGATCGGCGACGAGGCACCGTGGCAATCGAGCGCCGTGCTGGCCGCGCCGCGCACGCTCAACGAGCGGCCCGCGCTGGTGAAGCGCTTTCTCGACGCCTTGCGGCACGGCTTGCGCGACTATCACGACGCCTTCACCGCGCCCGACGACACGCGCCGCGACGGGCCGATGGCGCCGGAAATCTTCGCCATCCTGTCGAAATATCTCGGCCAATCGGAAGCGCAGCTCCGCCTCGGCATTCCTTATGTCGATCCCGAGGCGCGGCTCGATTTCGCCGATATGAGGCGCCAGCTCACCTGGTTCACCGCGCAGAACATGCTGAAAGGCCAGATCGCGCTCGATCAGGTGATCGACCGGCGCTTCGC
>CAYMNX010000353.1:0-5151 GCA_964391905.1 uncultured Rhizobiaceae bacterium | reverse complement strand
CCCTCTTCCGTTTACAAACGGGAAAGGGGCTATTTACGGCGTCTCTTAACCCCTCTCCCATGAAATGGAAGAGGGAGGGGGCCGCGGAACGGGAGGGTGCGCTGAGCGGCTACTCCGCCGCTTCATAAAGACGCGTGACGCGCTCGAAATCCTCCTTTGCCAACACGTCTTCGAAGACCTCGATCCTGATCTCGTGGTTCTTCGCCGGGTCGCGGATGACGCCTTTGGGATCGCGGCCAGCTTTCACGGCGGCCATCGCGTCGCGCAGCATCTTGCGCACGATCTTGACGCCACCATCCGACGGCGTCAGATGCTCCATCTCGCGATCGGCGATCGGCCCCATGCTGTCCTGGATGGTCGCGTCCTGGGCGCTCACCATTTTCGGCCAGTCATAGCCGAGCACCGGCTCATCCTCGAGGCGGCGATATTCGCGATAAGGCTCGACCGGATCAGGGCGCCAATCCGGCGTCTTCAGGAGCTTCGAGAGATCGTATTCGGCCTTGCTGCCTTCGGGATTGAGGACGAGGCGCACCAGCATCGTATGCGTGTCGTCGATCGGCACGTTGTAGCGCGCGCCGCGCGGCATCACCGCGTGCTCCAATTGCAGCGAGCCGAAATCGTTCGCGGTCATGCGGCCATAGCCTTCGGAGGCGCTCGTCACGCCGGGCATCAGCCAATGCTGCTCGCGATAGGCGAAACGGTCGCGCTTGTCGATCGGCCGGCCGGAGCGGTAGATAAGGCCCCACTCGGTCTCATCGAAGCTCATATGGATCGGCGCCGAGGCGACGCCGCCCCAGCTCATCGCATGGGCGAAGGTGACGTGCAGCGGATCGCAGCCGTTCTCGGCGAGCTGCAGCCAGTTGGAGTTGGAGAAGCCGATGATGCGGGCGAGCCGCAAGCCGGGCCGCGTCAGGAAATCGAAGCGCGGCAGGAGCGGCGCCGGCGCGGGGCCGAGATAGGCGAAGAGAAGCCCGCCCAGCTCCTCGACCGGATAGGCGCGCTGGCGCACCTTTTCTTTGAGATCGCTGCCCGGGAGCGTACCGGGCGCATCGAGGATCTTGCCTTGCGTGTCATAGAGCCAGCCATGGTAGCGGCAGCGCAGCCCTTCGAGCGCGACCGTGCCGAGGCAGAGATTGGCGCGGCGATGGGCACAGCGCGCCTCGATCAACCCGACGCGGCCGCGGCGATCACGGAACAGCACCAGATCCTCGCCGAGGACGCGAATGAAGGTCGGCTTCTCTTTCAAATCGCCGGCGATCGCGACCGGCCACCAATAGCGGCGCAGCACCTCGCCCATCGGCGTACCGGCGGCCGTGGATGTCAGGATTCGGTTTTCTTCGGCGGAAACGATACCGGGATCAATCGTCATAACTCCCCCCATCGAATGCGCGTCCGTTCATAGTCCCATGGCCGCGCCCCCCGCGTCCACGGCCTCGTCGCTACAGGCGAAAATTGGCGCTTGGCGATCGCTATTCGACGACGATCTTGGGCGCGGCGCGCTTCTGGCCGCCGAGCTTTTCCCAGATGCGCGCGGCAATCGCACGATAGACCGCTGCGTGCTCGCTATTGGGTTGCGACAAGACGATCGGATGGCCCTCATCCGAGGTCTCGCGGATCGCGATGTCGAGCGGCAGCTCCCCGAGGAAGTCGACGCCGAGCTTCTCCGCCTCTTTCCTCGCGCCGCCATGGCTGAAGATTTCGGCGCGTTCGCCGCAATGCGGGCATTTGAAATAGCTCATATTCTCGACGAAGCCGAGGACGGGGACGTCGACCTTCTTGAACATGTTGAGGCCCTTGCGCGCATCGAGTAGCGCGATGTCCTGCGGCGTCGAGACGATCACCGCGCCGGCCAAGGGCACTTGCTGCGCCATGGTCAGCTGCGCATCGCCGGTGCCGGGCGGCATGTCGACGACCATGACGTCGAGCTCGCCCCAATTGACGTCGCGCAGCATCTGCTGCAGCGCGCTCATCACCATGGGGCCGCGCCAGATCATCGGCGTGTCCTCGGCGACGAGAAAGCCCATCGACATGCATTTGACGCCATGCGCCATCATCGGCTCGAGCATCTTGCCGTCGGAGCGCGGCTTTCCCGAAATTCCCATCATGCGCGGCATCGAGGGGCCGTAGATGTCGGCATCGAGAATGCCAACCTTGAGCCCCAAGCTCGCGAGCCCGAGCGCGAGATTGACGGCGGTCGTCGATTTGCCGACGCCGCCCTTGCCCGAAGCGACGGCGATGATGGACCGCACGCCGGGCGCGATCGGCTTTGCCGGCGCCTGCGTCGGGCGTGCGCCGGGCGGATGCGCGTGCGGGGCTGCGGCGCGCGGCGGCGCTTCTTGCGCCTTTTCCGCGGTCAGCACCGCCGTCACCGAGAGGACCCCGGGCAGCGCCTCGACCGCCTTTTCCGCTTCCTTGCGGAGCGGCTCGAGCCGCGGGCCGCGTTGGCGCTCGACCTCGATCGCAAAAGCGACATGGCCTTCGCGCAGCTGTACGCCCGAGACCATGCCGAGGCTGACAATATCCTTGCCCTTTTCCGGATCGATCACCTTGCGGAGTGCGGCGAGCACCTCGGTTTCGCTAACTACGCTCATACCGCCTTTCCTCTCGTCCTTGACTTTATATGCCGCCGTCGATACGGGGTTATCGTTTCGCACCGTCTGCCGCGACCATGGCTGACATATAAGAGATGCCGGGCGGCATGCATAGCGAGCGTTGAAAGGGATCGTTTGATGTCGTGGAACCAGGGAGGAGGCGGGGGCCCGTGGGGAACGGGGGGCGGACCCGGTCCATGGGGAAGCGGCGGCGGTGGCGGCTTTCAGCCCCCCAATTTCGAAGACGCGTTGCGGCGCTTGCAAAATATTCTGCGTCGCTTTCTGCCTTCGGGTGGCGGCGCCGGTGGTGCCGGCGGTCCCATGGCCTGGGCGCTCGGGCTCGGCATCGTGGTGCTGCTTTGGCTCGTCAGCGGCATCTATCGCGTCGAGCCCGATCAGGCGGGCATTGTCTTGCGTTTCGGCGCCTATGAAAGAAAGGCCAATCCGGGTCTCAATTACCACTGGCCCTGGCCGATCGAGGAAGCGCTGACGCCGACGGTGACGCGGGTCAATCGCGTCGAGATCGGGTTCCGCACGCCCACTGTGATCCCGGGTCGCGCGGGTCGCACGACCGAGGTGCCGGAAGAATCGCTGATGCTGACCGGCGATGAAAACATCGTCGATATCAATTTCACGGTATTCTGGCTGGTGAAGGACGCGCCGTCGTATCTTTTCAATATCCGCAATCCCGAGCTCACGGTGAAATCGGCGGCGGAAAGCGCGATGCGCGAAGTCATCGGTCATACCGAGATCGCCAGCGCGTTCGCCGAGGGTCGCGGCAAGATCGAGACGGATACGCAGAAGCTGCTGCAGGAAATTCTCGATTTCTACAGCGCTGGCATCGACGTAACCCAGGTGCAGCTCTTGAAGGTGGATCCGCCGGAGCCGGTGATCGATTCCTTCCGCGACGTGCAAAGCGCCAAGATCGATCTGCAGCGTCTCATCAACGAGGCCGAATCCTACCGCAACGATGTCGTGCCGCGCGCCCATGGCGATGCCGCGCGCATCCAGCAGGAGGCGCAAGCCTATCGCGCGCAGGTCGTGCTCCAGGCGCAGGGTGACGCGGCACGCTTTCTGTCGGTCTATGACTCCTACAAGGCCTCGGAGGATGTGACGGCGCGCCGCCTCTATATCGAAACACTGGAAAACGTGCTGAAAAACACGAACAAGGTCCTCATCGACAAGAACGTATCCGGCTCGGGCGTCGTGCCATACCTACCGCTTCCCAGCTTGGCGACGCCGCCGGTGTCCGCCGCCAACCCGTCTCCGCCGGCGACGGCACGCCCCGCGCAAGCACCGACCGGCCGTGGGGGCACACCATGAGCTCGCGGCTTCTCGGATTGATCGGGGGTGTCGCGGTTGTCGTGCTCATCCTCGCCTTTACGACTCTCTTTACCGTCCGGCAGACGGATATCGCGCTGGTCCTGCAGTTCGGTAAGCCGATCCGGGTCATCGACCAGCCCGGGTTGCAGGTGAAAATTCCGTTCATTCAAAATGTCGTGATCTACGATCGGCGCATCCTCGATCTCGAGCCGCCGCCGGAAGAGGTGATCGCCTCCGATCAAAAGCGGCTGGTGGTCGATACCTATGCCCGCTTTAAGATCATCGACCCGCTGCTTTTCTATCAGGCGGTTGGCACCGAGCTGGTGGCGGATACGCGCTTGTCCTCGATCATCAGCGCCTCGTTGCGCCGCGTGATCGGCAATGTCGAGCTGCAATCCGTGATCTCGGTGCAGCGCGCGCCGATCATGCGGCAGATCCGCGACGAGGTGAGCGCGCAGGCCAAGGGCTTCGGCATCGAGGTCATCGATGTCCGGCTGCGCCGCGCCGATCTGCCCGAGGGCAATGCCCACGCGGTTTATGAGCGCATGAAGACCGAGCGCCAGCGCGAGGCGGCGCAATATCGCGCCCAGGGGGCGCAGCAGGGGCAGCAGATCCGCGCGGACGCCGATCGCCAGCGCGTCGAAATCATCGCCGATGCGCAAAAGCAGGCGCAGATTCTGCGCGGCCAGGGCGATGCCGAGAGCATCAAGATTTACGCCGATGCTTACGGCCGCGACGCGAATTTCTTTTCCTTCTACCGCTCGCTGCAGGCCTATCGCGATAGCCTTACGGGGCAGGGGACAACCTTGGTGTTGTCGCCGGATAGCGATTTCTTCAAATATCTCGAGGGCGGCTCGGCCGCGATGATGGGCGGTGCGCCCGTCAACGCCGGAGTTGGACCGCGGCGGTGAAGGACTTTGCAACGGCGCTCGCACTCGCTCTCGTCATCGAGGGGGTACTCTATTCTCTGATGCCGAGCATGATGCGACGTCTCAATGCTCAAGTGGCCATGTTGCCGGCCGCGACGCTGCGTTTTGCCGGGCTCGCTGCCGCTTGCTTGGGGGTCGCCGCAGTCTGGCTGATCCGCGGTTAATCTGCTGCGTCGGTCGAGAAGTGGCGATCGCCGTGATCGAGGCAAATCGCCGCGACTCCCCATAATTCAGCCATTTTGCTAGCATTCGATCTTGGATCGTGGTTAGGCGTGCTATAGTCGCGTAAACCGTTCAATCGTTCCTCC
>CAYMNX010000352.1:0-4657 GCA_964391905.1 uncultured Rhizobiaceae bacterium | reverse complement strand
TCGAAGGCATCCAATCGCTCTTCGGCCCGCATTACGGCAATCTCTTGGGCGGCACGGCGATGCAGCCCGGGCTTTCGGAGACGGTGATCAACAATTACTACGGCGATGATCAGACCGGCGTCGGTTCGGATCCGCAGCAGGCAGATTACCAGCAGGACGATCCCAATTACGGCGACCAGGACATCGCCGATAGTCAGGATTTCGGCAGCGACGACAGCGGCAATTTCGACGTCTGATCGCGGCGCGGGCTACCGCTGCGGCCCGCGGTCAGGATCGCGAGGCGGCATGATCACGATGCCGTCTCGATCTTGCTGGGGGTTTCCTCGCGCGTCGGCTTCAACGTGTAGCCGGCGCCCCTGATCGTGTGCAGCAGCGGGGTATCGAAGCCCTTGTCGATCTTTTGCCGCAAGCGGCTGATATGGACGTCGATGACATTGGTCTGCGGATCGAAGTGATGGTCCCAGACCTTTTCCAAGAGCATCGTGCGCGTGACGATGTGGCCGGCATGCCGCGTCAGATATTCGAGCAGGCGAAACTCGCGCGGCAGCAATTCGATCGGTTGCCCGGAGCGCGTGACGGTGCGATTGAGGAGATCGATTTCGAGATCGCCGACCTGCAGCCGCGTTTCGGCGGTGGAGCGCCGCGTCAGCGCCTCGAGCCGCGCCAAGAGCTCGGAGAAAGCGAAAGGCTTGCCGAGATAATCATCGCAGCCGGCACGCAGTCCCTTGACGCGCTCCTCGACATCGCCCAAGGCGCTTAGGACCAGAACCGGCGTTTGATTGTTGGCGGCGCGCAGCGCCGCGATGATCGACAGCCCGTCGAGGCCCGGCAACATGCGGTCGATGATCATCGCATCGAAGGTCCCGGTGCGGGCAACCTCGAGGCCGATGCGGCCATGCTCGGCCAGTTCGACGCGGTGGCCGCTCTCGCTCAGGCCTTTGACGAGATAGGCAGCGGCTTCCTTGTCGTCTTCGATCACCAGAATGCGCATCGCGGCAACCGTCAAAAGGCGGAGAGGCCGGCACCGCCGACCTCTCCTTGTTCCCGATCAGCCGTTGTCTTGGGTGTTGAGCGCCAAGGCAACGTACTGGTTGACGCCGTTGCGGTTGATCAGCATCAGCACGTTGGTGCCGCCCTTCGCGTTCTTCGCTTGCGCGAGCTTGTCGGCGACGTCCCTGGGGGTCGTGACCGTCTGCTGATTGATCGATTGGATGACGTCGCCGCGCTGCAGGCCGAGATCGGCAAGGGGGCTGTTATCGGAGACGTTCGTCACCACCACGCCCTTCACATTCTTGCCGATGTGGAAGCGCTGGCGCGCCTCTTCGTTGAGCGGCGCAAGCCGCAGACCCATGGCGCTGCTCGGCTGGGCCGATTCGCCGCCACCGCCGCCGCCGCGCGTGTTCGATGCGACTTGCGGATTGTCGGGCATGGTCGCGATTTCGGGCGACAGCGTCGTCTCGCCATCCTTGCGCCAAACCTTGACGTCGGCCTTCTGGCCGACCCGCGTCTCGGCGACGACGATCGGCAGATCGCGCACTTTGTCGATCTGATGACCGTTGAAGGACAGGATCACGTCGCCCTGCTTGAAGCCCGATTTGGCCGCCGGGCCGCCGGGCGTGACATCGGCGACCAGGGCGCCGCCTTCCTTCGGCAGGCCGAGGCTCTTGGCGATCTCCGGCGTGACCTGCTGGATCTGCACGCCGAGCCAGCCGCGCTCGACCTTGCCATGCTCGCGAAGCTGATCGATGACGGGTTTCGCCAAGGCCGACGGGATCGCGAAGCCGATGCCGACCGACCCGCCATTGGGCGAATAGATCGCGGTATTGATGCCCACGACTTGGCCGTTGAGGTTGAAGGTCGGGCCGCCGGAATTGCCGCGGTTGATCGAGGCGTCGATCTGGAGGAAGTCGTCATAGGGGCCCGCATGGATGTCGCGACCCCGCGCCGAGACGACGCCGGGGCTGACCGAGCCGCCGAGGCCGAAGGGATTGCCGACCGCGAGCACCCAATCGCCGACTTCCTCGGCGTTGCTGTCGCCCCAGCTCACGTAAGGCAGCGGCTTCGGCGCATCGATCTTGAGGAGCGCGAGATCGGTCTTCGAATCGCGGCCGAGAACCTTGGCCGGATGCTGGCTATCGTCCTGGAAGATGACCGTCACCTTGTCGGCGTTCTGGACGACGTGATTGTTGGTGACGACATAGCCGCTCGGATCGATGATGAAGCCCGAGCCCAGGGCGATGTTGCGCTCGGCCCGCTCATGCGGCATCGACCGGCCCTGCTGCTCGAAGAAGCGGCGCAGCATCTCATCGAAGGGCGATTGCGGGAAACCTTCGAACGGATTGCCCTGATCCCCCTCGTCGCCACCGCCGCTCATGGCCGCCCCCGCCTTTTGCGTCGCGGAGATGTTGACGACGGCCGGCAGGACCTTTTTCACGAGCGGCGCAAAGCTCGGCAGCGTCGCGGCAAGCGGCGCGGTGGACGGGGCCGCCGTATCGGCAGCATCGGCGAGCGGTGAGAACGCAAGCGCCAGTGCGACGCCAGCCGCGAGCGTCGCAAAGCGCAGCCGCTGGCCCGCCGGGATCGTGGAACGTGGCAACATGGATGAACCTCTTCGAGAATTCGGGATCAGATTGCTGCGCCGAGCGACCTATTCGCCCGCGCCTGCTTCAAGAAGAAGAATGGGCGCAACGGGGTTACGAGCCACCGTCGCCCAAATTAAATGTTTGTAACGCGCCCGGACCCGTCAAGGGGCGGGGGCGCCCGGCCGTTCTATGCCTCCGGCTTCAGCGATAACGATTGCGTCAGACGCGGCCGTGACAATGCTTGAACTTCTTCCCGGAGCCACACGGGCAGGGGGCATTGCGCGGGGTCTTCGCCCAGGGCGAGGGGGGCGCCGCGACCGCCGCGGCGGCTCCCGCTGCCGCGCCCGGCGCCAGCGCCGGATCCTCGCGACTCTCCACCATGCGCAGGCGCGGCGGCGGTGCGATGGGCGGGGCCGCCGCCGGAGCCTGCTCCTCGGGCCGCTGCACCCGGAGCTCGACATGGCAGAGGACGCTCGTCACCTGCTCGCGCAAATGGTCGAGCATCTCCTGGAACAGCACGAAAGCCTCGTGCTTGTACTCGTTCAAGGGATCGCGCTGCGCATAGGCCCTGAGATTGATCCCCTGGCGCAGATGGTCGAGCGACAGGAGGTGGTCCTTCCAGGCTTGGTCGAGCAGCTGCAACAGCAGGCTGCGCTCGGCCAAGCGCATGATGTCGGCACCGTAATTGGCCGCCTTCTGCGCCATCTTCGCATCGGCCGCCTCGACCACCCGGTCGCGGACCTCGTCCGCCCCGATCCCTTCCTCCTTCGCCCAATCGGCGAACGGCAGGTCGAGATTGAGGAGGCGCACGCCCTCGGCGTGGAGGGCGGGGACGTCCCACTGATCGGGCAGGGAATTTTGCGGCAGATAGCGCTCGACCAAGCGGTCGATCGTCTCGTGGCGCATATCGACGATGGTCGAGGCGACATCGGGCGCGCTCATGATCTCGCGCCGCTGCTGATAGACGACCTTGCGCTGATCGTTCATCACGTCGTCGAAGCGCAGGAGATGCTTGCGGATCTCGTAATTGCGCGCCTCGACCTTCTGCTGTGCCTTCTCGAGCGCCTTGTTGATCCAGGGATGGATGATGGCCTCGCCTTCCTTGAGGCCGAGCTTCTGCAGCATCCCGTCCATGCGCTCGGAGCCGAAAATGCGCATCAGATCGTCTTCGAGCGAGACGAAGAACTTGGAGGCGCCGGGATCGCCCTGGCGACCCGAGCGGCCGCGCAGCTGATTGTCGATGCGCCGGCTCTCATGGCGCTCGCTGCCGATGACATAGAGCCCGCCGGCTTTGCGCACCTCGTCGCGTGCCGCATCGATCTCGGCCCGGATGGCGCGCGCGCGTTCCTCGCGCTGCTGCGGATCGGCCACCGTCGCCAGCTCCTGGCGCAGCTGCATGTCGAGATTGCCGCCAAGCTGAATATCCGTGCCGCGGCCCGCCATGTTGGTGGCGATGGTGACAGCGCCCGGGCGGCCTGCCTGCGCGATGATATAGGCCTCTTGCTCGTGATAGCGCGCGTTCAAGACGTTGTGCGGGATCTTCCGCTTCTTGAAGAGCTCGGAGAGGATTTCCGATTTCTCGATGCTGACCGTGCCGACCAGCACCGGCTGCTTGCGCTCGCGGCATTCGAGGACCTGATTGAGGATCGCCTCGTTCTTCTCGCGCGTGGTGCGGTAGACCTCGTCGTCCTGGTCCTTGCGGACCAGGGGCTCGTTGGTCGGAATCTCGATGACGTCGAGCTTATAGATGTCGGAGAACTCCGTCGCCTCGGTCATCGCCGTGCCGGTCATGCCGGCGAGCTTCGGATAGAGACGGAAATAGTTCTGGAAGGTGATCGAGGCCAGCGTCTGGTTCTCGTTCTGGATGGTCACGTGCTCCTTGGCTTCCAGTGCCTGGTGGAGACCCTCGGAGTAGCGCCGCCCTTCCATCATGCGGCCGGTGAACTCGTCGATGATGACGACCTTGTCGTCCTTGACGATGTAGTCCACGTCGCGGGCGAAGATCTTGTGGGCGCGCAGGGCCTGGTTCACGTGATGGACAAGGGAGGTGTTCTGGATGTCGTAGAGCCCGCCCG